>DAOPXQ010000007.1:0-5052 GCA_035352395.1 Treponemataceae bacterium
GTCTAAAACCGAGGATATTCCGTCAATTCCCGCTGAGATAAACCTTGGTCTACCGTAGGTTCCCGACCCAGAAGCCCCGTTTTGCAGGGTATAATCGCCGGAGGACGAAGCGCCAGCGTTATCCGTGGTTACGGTCATGGCTTTCGCGGAAAAACGCGCGTTTTTATATACCGTAACGGCACGCTCGGTATCCTCTTCGGAGGCGCGTTGACGCACCGCGACGAGAGGACCGACAACGCGACCGCCGGCTGACTCGGAAAGCCAAACGATCCGCGCCTGATTCCCCGTTCGTTGAATATGCCCGATATATGGGGTCGTTTCGTTCAGTAATCCCTCAAGCCGGTTCACGTCCGCATGGGCACCGGAAAGACGGCCGAGCCCCGCGTACGACAGAGGAATCAGCCATACCACCGAGGCGAAAGCAATGCCCAGAACGACGGGAATGGACACAAAAAACAGGGTTTTATGCCGCATTAGGTACATTAAGGTAAATAACAACGAGACGAGAATGGCAAATGGAAGATACTTAACCGCATTCCAGAGCAATTCAATCAGAATAGGAACGAATTTTCCCGCAGATAAAAACAAAACGAAAGAAGACGATGACAGTACTGAAAAGAACGCGGCGAGAGCTGACCAAAGAAGTAGATTGGCCAGGAAAGCAACCGGTACCATCAAGGAGTTCTTCATTGGTACAGACTATCACGCGTCAGATTGGAAGACAAGACTTTTCTATACAGCATAAAGAATTCACCCCGGAAATAAACAAGTTATCCACAGTTTATACCTGGTTTTTTTGCATCAAAAAACACAACTCTATATAGGACATGAATTTCCAAATCCAGTTCAAATTAGTCTACTTTTGTTTACAGTAAATTCTATATCTTTATATTATATAGACTTAAACATTTTGTTTAGTTTCTGTGAGCAGAATCTAGCAGGTAGAATAAAGAGGTAAAAGGGTTTACTTGTATAGAATACCGGATTATCCATAAATTATGCACAAGTTATTAACAGGACCCGCTTGACAAAAAAAAAGACCGGAAATTACTTTCCGGTCCGTACACGCAAACATAAAAAAATCAACCCAAAAAGACCTGTCCGTTATTATCAATGGCAAGAATCGTCTTACACTCCGAGCAGCGAAAACGACCGGCCTTAGTCGCCTTGAGCTTTTTGGAGCAAATCGGGCACGCGAAAATCTTGGGAAACACCTCGGATTTTATCTCTACGCCGCTTATCTTGAAGAAGTCGACCGCATCCGCGAGAGAATCCTTGATATTGAAAAACTGAGAAAACCCGAGGAGCTGAAAGACTTCATACACCTTGGGCTGAATCTCGAGAAGGACGACGTCGCCGCCCTTCGGCTTTACGGTTTTTAAGAAAGCGGTAAACGATCCGATTCCGGTTGATGATACGTAGTTCAGCGCTCCGCAGTTGAAAATCAGCCGATTATACCCAGCCTCGACAACTTTGGAGACCCTTTTCTGGAAAAAACTGGAGTTATACGTATCGATATAGCCATTGAGAAACAGAACGATGCAACCGTCGATATCTTCTATTTTTTCCAAGCGGATTTTGAGACTGTCATCCTTTTCCTCATCAAATCCCGGAATAATGTTATTATTATTCATATGTCTCCTACCGTATACTCTATCGGCGTTTTCTCCAATATAATTACTATAAACATATACAAAATAATTGTCAAATCAAGCCAGGAGCCCATCCTTTATCCACCGGGAACGAAACGCCATTACATTCCGGGTTAGAAAGAAGGAAAAAGGCCGCCTCGGCGATCTTATTGGCCCCAATGAGTTCGCCATCGGGATTCTTGCGCGCGAGAGAATCTCGCAGATTCGCATCCAGGTATTCGGTATCCGACAATCCCGGGCAAAGCACATTACAGGTTATACCGTCCTTGGCATAGGCCAGGGCCACGGATTTCGCAAGGGACGCAAGCCCCGTTTTTGCCGCCGCATACGCCGCGTTAGTCCGAAAGCCGCGAATGGAATCTGTTCTAGTACCCCCAAAAAGCAGGATTCTGCCCCATTTTTTAGCTATCATCCCCGTCAGGCTCGCGGAAACGAGCTTCCCCGGAAACGTCAGGTTCGCCGAAACGATATGCTCCCATTCATCGGGGGTGGTATCGCGGAGGCTTTTTTGCAAAAAAGGCCCTCGCGCGACGCACAGAATATCCGCGGCGCTGACTAGCTCTATCAGTGTAGCATGACTTGACGGAATATCAAGATTTATTTCGAAAATCTCCATTTTATCAACATGATGTCGACCAACGGCCACGACATCGGCCCCGGCTGCCTGAAGCCGTCGCGATACCGCAAGCCCAAGTCCGCCGGTTCCGCCGACGACGAATGCTTTCTTACCCGCGAATTGTTTTTCCACGGTAAAAGAATAGCCGAAGAATATTGACATAACAAGCGGCTTCCCGGAGAATCGCATCGTGACAAAAGTACCCTGCGCGATCGTCCTCTGTAGACCGGAAGAAAGCCGCAACATCGGCTCCGTCTGCCGCGCGATGAAAAACATGGCCTGCTACGACCTTAGGATAGTCGGCAACCGCGATCAATACGACGACGATAAGGTCCGGACTCTCGCCGTGCACGCCGCGGACATCTGGGAAACCGCAAGTTTTTTCCCACCAACGATAGAAGGCCTTAAATCGGCGATCGGGGACTGCTCGATCGCGGCGGGAACCACGCGCCGCATGGGCCAAAAGCGAAAATCCTGGGGAATGACCCCGGAACAGTTCGCCTCGCACGCGACGGAAAACCCCGAGGCAAACATCGCCATCGTGTTTGGGAACGAGCGCACCGGGCTCGTCGACGAGGAACTCGGGTGCTGCAACCTCGCCGTCAATATCCCGTCGAACGACGACTTCCCCTCGCTTAACCTTTCGCACGCCGTTCAACTCGTCACCTATACCCTGTTTCGCGCGTACGAAACGCGCCAATACGGCTATAAGCAGGTCAGCCTTGAGCGGCTCCGCGAAACGGTCAGTTCCGTCAGCGCGGACATCGACCGCATCGGGCTATTCAGGCTGGCGGGTAAAACCGACAACGATGTATTCCTTGAGGGGATACTCGCGCGCGCGCGCCTTTCCGAGGGCGAGGCGCAGAGGATAGAAAAGCTGTTCAGAAGGCTTGCCTGGGTAAAAACCGGGGAAGGAAACGAGCCCTAAGTCACGCGGTGCGGAATAGCCGGTAGAACACCAGAACGACGTTAAACCACAGGTACTGGAAAAACCTGAACGCGCGCAGGGGGTTCTTGAGAACCTGAGGCAGATACTCAAACCCGCGCTCGAAGGTCTTTTCCGATACCCGGCGCTTGCGTTCCGAGAAGATATCGATAACGTCGGTATTCCAGATAAAAATTCCGTTATGCAGGCGATTCCGATTCCGCGAAAGCCATTTCTGGCCGCCGGGAATCCCGTCGCCGACGAGCACGAGCGAGGGGTGGGCCTTGGTAATCGCCGTCAGGATGTTTCGCTCCAGGCTGCGATGATAGTAACCCGCGAAGCGCCCGACGACGCTGAGCTTGGGGAAGGTACTCCGCACGTTCCGCTCGGCCTTCATGATGCTTCGATGCTGGGAGCCGAGAAGGTACAGGGATTTATAGTATTTTTCCAGCACGCCGAGGGTCTGGATGATCAGGTCAAAAGGCTGATAGCGGACGGGAACCTTTTTCTTGAGGAAGCGCGCGCCCCGGATCAGGCTTTTGGACGTGGGAATGACGAGCGCGGCCTTTTCGACCATCGTGCGGAACTCGCCTCTATGCCGAGCGCGGAGGACGTCCCAAAGGGAAACGAGCATGATGTGCTGGGGTTCGGTCCGGGACAGAAGGTCGAGCACGACCGACTCAAGCTCCTCCGGCGCGACTATATCAAGGGGAACCTTGAGAAATTCTATTCTTTCAACTGCCACTTTTCCGACTCCGTTATCGCCGACTGCACGGCGGCTATGCCATAAAGAGCCGCCGTTTCGGCCCTCAGAATGTTCGTCCTAAAATGGATGCTCTCGAAACCGACCGAGGCAAGGACCTCAAGCTCTTTCGCGGTCATCCCGCCCTCGGGCCCGACTGCGAGCGCCATTAGCCCGGCTTGGGTACAAAGATACTCATGGAGGGATTTTCGCGCAAGGGGGGCCTCGGTCAGGACGATCGCGCCGAACGGGGCGTCGCCCGAAAGCGACGCGAGCGTTCCCGCGATATCGGCGACGCCTATTGGGGACGCCATCCTGGTCGGCACGGGAGAGCCGCTTTGCTGCCGGGCCTCGCGCACGATACGGTCCCATCGCCCCGTCTTGCCCTCGCCCACCGAGTCCGCGTCGCTCGCGAGGCAACGCTCGCCCGAAACGGGAACGATCACCTCGACCCCGGCCTCGGTCGCCTGCCTGATCACCTGATCCATCTTGGGGCCTTTGATAATCCATTGGAAAAGGACCATGCGGGGAAAGCCGTCCGGCAACGCTATCGCCGCGGGCATAGACTCGCCGGGCGCGACGTCAGCATCGGAACGTTTCGCCAGGAGCCCATTCCGCGGGGCGCCTTCGATTCGCTGAAGGCCGATCGTGCGGGCCTTTCGGTCGACGGCGGCGACGAGCATCGGGCAGAGGCTGCCGTCCGGAAGACGCGCCTCGACGACGTCGCCGGGGGCGAGCCTGAGCACCTGCGCGAGATAGCGATACTCCCGGTCTTTCAGCGAGGAAAGACCGGAGGCGTCGGGAAAGGACTGAAGTATCAGTTGTCTCATTGAACGGGATCGGGCACGAGCGAAGGAGCCTCGTCGGCGGGCTTCTCCGCCTTCGCGGCCGCGCTATCGGCCTCGTCCTGAAGCTCGCGCACGGTCTTGGTGGATTTCAGGAGCTCGGGGACGTTTTCCTTCAGGAGGAGATCCCGCGCGGAGTTCAACTGCAGGTCATATTCAAGGTCATAGAGCGGCGCGATGTGCGTCCGGTAGAATTCCTGCATGGCGAGCTTCTTGAGCAGGCGCTGCTCGACCGGATACGTCTTGCGGAGCTCGCGGGCGATGCGATCGGC
>DAOPXQ010000007.1:5152-19294 GCA_035352395.1 Treponemataceae bacterium
ATCGATGAATTTATCCGCGACGTCGACAACGCTCGTGATAAGCCCGCCGGGATTATTGCGAAGATCGATGATCAAGCCCTTGTACCCGGCCTTGGTGAACGAGGAAAGGGCGTCCGCGACGCGGTCGGCCGTAATCGGCGTGAACTCGATGATGCGGAGATACGCGATCCCGTTGTCCATCATGGCAAACTTAACCGTCGGGACTTCGATGCGGGCGCGCTGCATCGTCACGGGGAATTCCATGATCTTGCCGCGGCGGATCTTTACGGTGACGTAGGTGCCGATGGGGCCGCGCAGGCGGGCAAGCACGTCTTCCATCGTTATCTCGGCGGTATTCTTGCCGTCGATGTCCATGATAAGGTCGCCGGGCTGAATCCCGGCCTTCCATCCGGGGGTGTCCTCGATCGGGGAGGTAACCTCGACGAACGCGGGTTTGTCGGCCGTCGACTCAAGGGGCTTGGTGATGAATAGCCCCACGCCGCCGAAGGAACCGGTGGTCGTGTCCTTAAGGCTCATGCCCATAAGGCTCTCGCTGTCGATGTACGTCGTGTAGGGATCCTTGAGCGCGTCGAGCATGCCCTTCATCGCGCCCTCGTACAGAACCTTCGGATCGACCTCGTCGACGTAATTCTTCTGCACGAAGCTGTACACGTACTGCAAAAGCTGCATGTAACGTTCGTTGGCGGCCGACTTATCATCCTTGCCCTGGGAAAAAACGGAAGGTGACAGAAGGGTCAAAAAAAGAAGCGCGAACGAGAATAGCGCCGCGCTGAACCATACGTTCCTGGATCTCATGATTTCGATTGTCAGGTGAAGGCCGGCCCTTTGTCAAGCGAAAGCCCCAAAGGCCCATGAGCGCGAAAGTCCCACTTGACCGTACCCGAGTTGTTGCGTAGACTTCTATTAATGCGGCTCCCATCAATTAAATACCCGTTATTTCTGTCCTACGAACTTATCAGGCTTCTTACGATCCTCATGCAGGGTGCCGCAACCCCGGCCCTAAGCCTGCCGATAACATGGTACGCGGCGGTTCCCCTACTATGCCTCGTTCCCGCTTTATTCTTCATGTTGTCGTTCGGCGATGAGGAACGGGCGTCCTGGCTACCCATCGTGACCCTCGTAAAGACCCTCGGGATTCCCGCGTTCGCGCTGTATATCGCCAAAACCTCGAGTGACGCCATTCGCTTCGCGTCCGCCGGGGACTTGGGGCTGCTGGGCTCTGTCCTCGCGGCGTTCATCTTCGCGATTCTCGACGCGCTCATCGCCGTCAACTGCTTCCGGAGAGCGCGAACCCTATGCAAGTAATACCCGTCGCGAGCGGTAAGGGAGGCGTCGGAAAGAGCCTCCTCTCCGCCAATCTCGCAATCGCCCTTGGGCAAGCCGGCAAGCGAGTATTGCTCGCGGACCTCGACCTCGGCGCCTCGAACCTGCATCTCGTGCTCGGCGTTCAGGCGCCGCGAGCCGGCATCGGCACGTTTATCGCGGGCGACGGGGATTTTTCCCGCATCATCACGCCGACCGCGTACGAAAACGTCTCATTCATCCCCGGCGACTCGGAGATACCGGGACTTACCGCGCTTAAGGCGCCGCAAAAGGCGGCCCTGACGCGCAACCTCCTAAAGGCCGACGCAGACTACCTGATCCTGGACCTCGGCGCGGGAACGCACCTCGGGATCCTCGATTTTTTCCTCATGTCGAACCAGGGAATAATCGTCACGGCGCCGACCGTCACGGCGACGCTCAACGCGTATCTCTTCCTTAAAAACGCCGTATTCCGGCTTATGTACAGCTGCTTTAAGCGCGGGTCGAAGGCGGCGCTGTTCCTGGAAAACCTGAAGAACGACGCCACGTCGCTGCAGCGAATGTACATCCCCAAGCTGATGGAGGAGATCGCAAAGATCGATCCCGAAAGCGCGGCGCTGTTCCGCTCGCGCGCGGAGAACTTTCACCCAAGGCTCGTGATGAACATGATCGAGGATCCCAAGGACGCCGACAAGGCGCTGAAGATCCGCCGATCCTGCAAGGAATACCTCAATATCGACCTCGAACACCTCGGCGTGATCTATCGGGACTCGGTCCAGGATACGGCACTCGCCTCCCGGCTTCCCGTCATCGTATACAAACCGCAGTCGATCCTCTCGCAAGCCGTGTACCGCATCGCGGACAAGGTTATGCAGTCGGAGAGCGAGACCCCTTCGAACTTTACGGACTTTACCGACGAGAGCTTCCAGACCGCGGGGATGGAAGCGACGATCGACTTCGACTCGAAGATGACGTACGTCGAGGAACTCGTCGGAAGCGGGGCACTCACCATGGGCGACCTCGCGGAGACCATCAAGTCCCAGCAATACGAGATTTCCGTGCTGCGGAAAGAAAACCAGCTCCTGAAGAACAAGATCGGGAAAGCCCTCCAGCAGGGATTCAAGATCTAAGGTACGGGAGGGACGATGGCCGGCAAACTCTGGGATTTAGCGCAGAACCCCAAGAACAAACGTTGGTTTCTCGAAATTAAGGAAGGTTTGCCCGCGGATTCCTATCCCTCGGGCGAAAGCCTTCGCGAGGCGGCGATCCAGCGAGGCATCGACCCCATGACGCTCGTCTCGAACGAGAACGTCGAGAAAAACCTAACAAAGGCGATCGCGGTCGCGGGAGAGGAATTCTCGTTCCCGATAACGATCGATCCCACGTTCGACGTCCGCATAATCGTGTCCCCTGATAAGACAAAAGCGTCGCTCTATATACGCAAGGCGGCCGACCAGAGAAACACCGTCGACCTCAAGCTCGTTTCCGCCGCGATCAACAACGCGCGCATAAAGGGCATCGACCCCGTAAAGACGAAGAACGCGATTTTTTCTTTCGCGTCGGCCAATACCATGGAACTTTCGGACTTCGCCCTAGCCGAGGGAACGCCCCCGAAACGCGGCAAGAACCGCGAGCTCATCGCGAAAATCGAGTGGCTCGAGGGCGAAGAGGCAAAAGAACTCAAGGGCAGGCTCGAGCGATACGTTAGGCAGCAGGCCGCGTCGCCCGCGGAACAGGCCTTGCCGCTCGCCGAGGCGGAACGTCTCGCCTATGTATCGAAGGGACAGATCGCGTTCGAGATCTCGCCGGTCGAATCCGGCGAACCGGGAATCGACGTTTACGGCAAGGAAATCCCCGGTCTCCCCGGCAACGACCCGCTCATCCAGACCATCGAGGGGCTTTCTCTCGGCAAGGAAGGAATCAAGGCAGAGCGTTCAGGCGTTCTCCTTTCCGTTGGGGACAGCGAAAAACAACGGCTCAGGGTTATCCCCTTTCTGAACAGCGCGATCACCCCGATCATTTCCGGGGATAATATGTCCGTTTCCATTCTCCTTGAGTCCGAGGAAGGCGCGGGGGTTCCGCTGTCCGCCGACGGCGTTCCCGCGATGCTCGAGGCGAAGGGAATTCACGGCAAGATAGACTTGGGCGCCCTTGCGTCCGCCGTCGAGGAAACCCGCGCGACGAAGACCTCCCGCGAGGTTACGGTACTGCGCGGCCAACCGCCCGTCAAACCCGGCTCCACGAGGATAACCTGGTTCACGGGCGACCCGACGAGCGAGGGATCCGTCACCGTGGCGGAAGGCGACCGCATACTCTCGATCGAGAAATTCCCCTCGGGAGCCAACGGGCAAGACGTCTTCGGCCGAACGATCCCCGCCGAGTCCGGCGTCGACATGCCGGAACCCGGGCACGACGAATCGATCGCCGAAACCTCGGAAGGCGCCAAGCGGATACTCGTCGCGTCGA
Source organism: Treponemataceae bacterium (assembly GCA_035352395.1). Classification (GTDB taxonomy): domain Bacteria; phylum Spirochaetota; class Spirochaetia; order Treponematales; family Treponemataceae; genus Teretinema. The sequence continues at coordinate 8,921 of DAOPXQ010000007.1, forward strand.
AGGCGGGGGAGCTCCTATTCTCCGCGGGACTTTTAACCGTCTCGAAAACCCGAAAGCTCACCGGGAACGTCGACGAGAAATCGGGCGACGTCTCCTTTCCCGGCGACCTTTCCATCGAGGGAAACATCCTCGCCGGCCGCAGCGTAAAGGCCTCGGGCTCGCTGTCCGTCACGGGAAACGCCGAGGCCTCCCTCGTGTCTGGAGACTCGGGCGTCACGATGGGCGGCGGCATCACCGGGGCCGGGCGAGGCGTGGTATGGTCCAAGCAGGATATACGCCTGGCGTTCGCCGAGAACGCGCGCATCCTCGCGGGGCAAAACGTCTACGTCGACAACTACTGCTTTCAATGCTCCATAAAGACGAACGGCACGCTGTTCATGCGCGGCAACCCGGGCGTCCTGCTCGGCGGCTCGATCCGCTCGACGAAGGGCATCGAGGTATTCGAGCTCGGTTCGGAGAAGACGATCCGCACGAGCGTGTCGTTCGGGCAAAACTACCTGATCGGCGACCAGATAGAGGTCTGCGAGCGAGAGGCCGCGAAGATACGCGAAACCGTGGAGCGGATCAACGAAGAGATGAAAAAGACCTCGGGCACGGATCCCCGCATCCACGAGCTCAGGCGAAAGAAGGTCGAGCTTCTGAAGCGCAACGATAAACTGACTGTCCGCGTGTTCACCCTGAAGGAGCAATTCGAGACGCACATCATCTCGCACGTTCGCGTGGAGAACACCGTGTATCCCGGGGTTATCCTGGAAAGCCACGGCCGCTACTACGAGATTCGCGAGCGAAAAAATCACGTCATTTTCATATTCGATCAGGCCTCCGGCCAGATAACCTGTAACCCCCTCTAAGGAGACGCAGATGTTCCTATTCATGCAATATCCCTCGTGGATCACCCCGGAGATCATCCCGGGCTTTCCGCTGTTCAGATGGTATGGGCTCATGTACCTTTTCGCCTTCGCGACCGCGTACCTCCTCTTCAGGCGACAGGTACGTAACGGCGAGCTGCAGGCCGCGGAGGGCCTTGGGCGCAAGGTAACGGACGACGACGTCATAGGGTTCTTTACCTGGGGTATATTCGGTCTGCTCATCGGCGCGAGAATCTTCGCGACGCTCGTCTACGACACGACGGGCGACTATTGGCATAAACCCTGGCTAATCTTCTGGCCGTTCAAGAACGGCGTTTGGTCTGGCTTTCAGGGCATGTCATACCACGGCGGCTTCATCGGCGGGCTCGTCGGGACGGCGCTCTGGTGCCTCAAGAACAAACGCCCGCTCCTCGCCTGGACGGACGCGATGACCGCGTCGATACCGCTCGGCTTCACGTTCGGGCGGATCGGGAATTTCCTGAACGGCGAGCTCTTTGGCCGCGCGACGGCGAGCCCTCTCGGGATGGTGTTCCCCAACGCCGAGCTTCTTCCGCTTTCCAACCCGTGGATTCACGACATTGCGCAAAAAATCGGAATGGCGATTCCTGCCGGGGCGCGGCTCATAAACCTTCCGCGCCACCCCAGCCAGCTCTACGAGGCGTTCTTCGAGGGTATCGCGCTTTGGGCGGTTATCTGGTTCGTATTCCGGAAGAAAAAGCCGTTCAACGGTTTCATCACCGCGATCTACACCATCGGGTACGGGCTTGTCCGCTTCGTCATCGAGTACTTCCGCGAGCCCGACGCGGACATCGGATACCGCATAACGGCGGGCGCCGCGGGCGCGCCCACGTACCTGAACGAATCGCTGCTCAATTTTTCCACGGGGCAAATTCTGTGCTTTATCATGATCGCGGGCGGAACGCTATTCCTCGTCGTGCGCGGGATCCGGGAGCGAAATGTCAAACGCTGATCGCACTCACTTGATGGGCGAGTACAACGACCGTATCGACGAGATACGCTCGCTGATCTACGCGCTGCTCGAGTTCGACCCCGAGAACTACTCGCAAAAAAAGGACCTCGCGAAACGCGAGGTCCTATATGCCATTAACGAACTCCGCATCAAGGCGGAGAACCTATAGCGATAATCCTTACTTAGCGATGATCTCGGCGAGCTTCTCGGCGGTAAAGCCGAGGTGCGCGGCGACCTTGTTCGCGGGTCCGGACTCTCCGAATCGATCGATCGAGAGGATATCGTCGGGGGACGCGACCCAGCCTTCCCATCCAGAGCGGACGCCGGCTTCGGCGGTCACGATCCTTACCGAGCCTTTCTTCCCGCCGACGATAGCGTCGCGGATAACCTCGGGCTGAGACTCGAACAATTCCTTCGACATCACGGAAACGACGCGAACCTTCTTCTGCGGGACGAGCGCCGCGGCGGCGAGCGCCATCGAGACCTCGGAACCGGTCGCGAGGACGGTAACGTCGGGCCTGTCGGTACCCTTGAGAGCGACGTAAGCGCCGCACTCTACCGTGCGCTTCCAGTCCGGGTCGTCCTTCGGGAACACGGCGATGTTCTGCCTGGTGAGCGCGAGGCAGATCGGTCCGTCCTTTCTCGCGAGAGCCATCTTCCACGCGATAGCGGTTTCCTCGGCGTCCGCGGGCCTGAGCACGCGAACGTTCGGCATGACGCGGAGCGACGCGATCGTCTCGACGGGCTGATGCGTCGGGCCGTCCTCGCCGACGTAGATGGAGTCGTGGGTAAGCACGAAGACCGTGGGGATCTTCATCAGCGCGGAAAGCCTAAGCGCGGGCCTGAGGTAATCGGCGAACACGAGGAAAGTGGCGCAGAACGAGCGGAACCCGCCGTGAAGCTGGATGCCGTTCGCGATCGCGGCCATGCCGAATTCGCGGACGCCGAAGTGGATATAGCGTCCGCCCCTAGAGTTCGGGCCGTACGCGGCCGCGCCCTTGATGCCGACGGCGTTCGGGCCCTGAAGGTCGGCCGAGCCGCCCACGAGTCCGGGGAAATCCGCCGCGAAGGCGTTGAGCGCCGTGTTGGAGGCGGTACGCGTCGCGATGCTCTCGCCGGCCGCGAAGGTCGGGAGTTTCGCGGACTCAAGCGCCGCGGCGTCGATGCCGCCGTCGGCGTGGAACGCGTCCCACTGGGCGCGCTTGTCGGGGTTCTTGGCGGACCACGCGGCGAACGTCGCGTTCCAGTCGGCCTCGGCCTTGGCGAAAGCCTTGCGGCGCTCGGCGAAGTACGAGTACGCCTCGGGGGCGACGAAGAAGTTCACGGAAGGATCGAGTCCCAGGCATTTCTTGGAGTCAACGCAGCCGTCGGGGCCAAGCGGGGCGCCGTGCGCCTTGTTGGAACCGGCGACGGTGGGGGCGCCCTTTCCGATGATCGACTTGAGCATGATGATGGACGGGCGACCGCCCTTCTTCGCCTCGGCGACGAGCCGCTCGATGCCGTCGTAGTCGTACATGTCGCCGCGGAGAACCTGCCAGCCGTAGGCTTCGTAGCGCTTGCCGATATCCTCGGTCATCGAGAGATCGGTCGAGCCGTCGATTGAGATCTTATTCTCGTCGTAGAAGACGATGAGCTTGCCGAGCTTAAGCGTGCCCGCGAGGCTCGAGGTCTCCGAGGAAATGCCTTCCATTAGGCAGCCCTCGCCGACGAGCGCGTAGGTGTAATGGTCGACGATCTTCTGCTCCGCGGTGTTGAACCGGTCTGCGAGCATCGTCTCGGCGATCGCCATTCCGACCGCGGTGGAAACGCCCTGCCCGAGCGGGCCGGCGGTCATTTCGACGCCGGGGGTATACCCGTATTCGGGATGACCGGGGCAGCGCGAGCCGATCTGCCTGAAGTTCTTAATGTCCTCGAGCGGGAGGTCATAGCCGGAAAGATGCAGGATCGAGTACAGGAACATGGATCCGTGCCCGGCGGAGAGCACGAACCTGTCGCGATCGAGCCATGAGGGGTTCGCGGGATTATGGCGCAGAATCCTGCCATAGAGAACCGCGGCCAGTTCCGCCGCTCCGAGCGGGAGTCCGGGATGCCCGGAGTTAGCCTTTTGGATCGCGTCGATCGTGAGACTGCGGACCGACAGGGCCACGGCGTCAAGTTCTTTGTTCATGAGAGAGCTCCTTGGGAATATTTCTTGATCACGGAGATCAGTTCCTCCGTGTCGGGTTTCTTGCGCAACGCATCGCGGAACGCGTCTTTCTGGAAAAGCCAGGATAGTCGCGAGAGTACCTTAAGATGGCTCGACGAGCCGCTGGAAAGGATGACGAAAAGGATAAACACCGGCTTCCCGTCCATCGCCCCGAAATCCGAGGGCTTGTCGAGAAAGCACACGTAGACGCGCTCGTCGGCCTCGCTCTGCACGAGCGGGGTACGGGGATGGGGAATGGCTATCCCGTTGCCGATCGCGGTGGTCATCAACCGCTCGCGCTCGCAAAGCCCCACGCGGAAAAAATCCCTGTCCACGGAAGCGGGCAGGATAACCTGACTCGCGACGTCGGAGTATATCGCGTCGACGGTGTCGCCGGAAACGTTGTAGAACACGCCTCCGCGCCTGATCATTGGAATGAGGTCGGCCGCGTCATGCATCGGGGTGATCCTCCTCTTCGGGAAGCTCGTCGCGGAGGATGGAAAAGCGCCTCTTGCTCAACTCGGGCAGCGCTTCCTGTATCGCGGTTTTCGTGTCGAAAAAGCTCTCTTCCATGCCCTCGACGGAAAGCCACAGCGAATCGAGGTCAACGGGTTTGTCCTCATCGCCGAAATCGATGTTCTCGAGGGCCGTGACGGTGTGAGTCATGAGCTGACCGAGAACGACCGCGCCCTGCTCGGGAATTTCATCCGGGTCGAGCCCGGTCTGCTGAAGGTCCGAGACGAACGACGAAAGCCCCATGTGAAGCTCGACGTACCGGTTTCGCAGCTCGCCGATCTCCTGATCGGTAAAGATGTTATAGTCCTGCGCGAGATCCTCAAAGCGGGTCGCCGCGTATTTCTCGATGACGGGATTGCAGAACGCCGCCCCGGGACGCACCGAGGGGATCATTCTCTCTAGCATCTCCTCCGCGCCCGTTTCCTTGCGGAAAAGCGCGTCCAGGATATAGGAGTCGACGACTTCCAGGGACACCGGAATGCCCAGGTGGATGATCGCGTCCTCCACGAGGCTCGCGGGGGACCGGATGTAATTCATGTTCCAGGAGCCCTTCGCGGGAATCTCCGTATCGGCGAACCAAAGCCGCGTCTCGACGCCGTAAGGCTCTACCCCGATGCGCTTGGAGACGCGGAGCATTTCCTCGAGCGACGAGGCATGCGGCGTAAACAGGGTTTCGTGCCCAAGGAAATACGCGTAGGAGATCTGCTCCTCGATACAGGCGCCGGGACCCGCGAGCTCGAAGGAATGGATTAGGCAATCCTCCATCTCGCTCCGCCAAGCCGCTTCCTTTCCTAGGTCAACCTGCGTCGCGGGAAGGATGCCGAGCTCGAACACCCCGTCGATCCAGTCGTCAAGCTTCGCGACGATCCGGTCACCGGGCTTGAAGCCGGCGTTCCAATAGATGCTTCCCATATCTACGACGGTTACCTTCACCTCGACGGGATCCTCGTAATCCACGTCGTGATACAGATCCTCGTTTTCCTCGTTATCGAGCGCAAGGTACTGCGGGGAGTACTCGTCGCCGAAGAGGGCGTAATACGGGTAAATATCCTGAGGATCGCACGCGTACAGCTTCGTGGGGAGAGGGGTTCCTTTCCAGGTAAAAACCAACTCGTTCGGTAATAGCACGGGATCGTAAAACGGAAGAAACCGCGAGCCGGGGATCAGGATGCCCGAGGCGATTTCTTCCTGCGTCGGAATGACGACCACCGTCTTACCGGTGTACAGGCCGGCGCGGGAAATCCACATATCGCCCTTGCCGTCAAAGGTCGGGTTTAGATATGCCAACTGGTTATATATTAGATAAGAAGAAAGTTCATCCGCGGAAAGGATTGAGGAAGGCTCACCAAGATATTTGATCAAGGTCTGCAGCGAAAATGGAACACGGCTAGCCTGAAGGAATAAAATCAGTTTGTCTTCCAGGTACTCGTTCATCATTTGAATACTATACTATTTTCCCGCAGAGTTGCTAGTATTCGCAGAAAGAAAGGCACAGAACAGTACGCAATGACTAATCAATTGTGTCGTATTGACTCAATGATACGATTCATTTTGACACCTCTGAGCAAATTTTAACCACTACCGCTTGCGAATAGCAATCAGAACAAGCATCGTCATTTCAATAACTTACACATAATTCTATACATTGTATAGACTTACGATTTTTCCATCATCCTCACACTTAATTGGCACGAAACTTGCTTATACATAGATACCAAGCGTTTCGTATGGAACGCAAAAATTAACATTACATGGAGGACAACCATGAACGCACTTAGCCTTTTCAACCCCACTTTCAATTCCGAGATCTTCGACGTATTCGACAGAAACTTCGGAGCCACCACCCCCAGCGTGGACGTACGCGAGACTAACGAGGCATACGTCATGGACATGGACCTTCCCGGAAAATCCGAGAAGGACGTAGAGATCAGCCTGAAGGACCGCGTCCTGACGATCGGCTCGGTGGAGGAAGCCAAAACCGAGGAAAAAAAGACCGCCGACGATGGTTGCGAATACCTGATCCGCGAGCGCCGCTCGAGCTCGTTCTCCCGCCGCTTTACCCTTCCCGAGGATATCGACGCGGAGAAGGTCGAGGCAAACTTCAAGAACGGCGTGCTGACCATCACGATCCCGCGCCGCCCGGAGGCCCAAGCCCGGCAGATCGCGATCAAATCCGCGTAACCGCTACACAGATGCCCGGCGGGCCCCCTTCCCGCCGGGCTTTTTTTCAGTTATGCTCCGCGGCATGAAACACACACAGCAAACGGGGGAGCCGATCGGTTCCTCCACGGGTCGGGAGGCCGCGGGTTTACCCCAAAACGGCGTCCCTAAGAAAGATTTCTTGCCGGTCATTACCGGACTCTTTGTCGGCGTTCTTATCCTTTCGAACATCCTTGCGTCAAAAATGGTCCAACTCGGGCCCTTCGTGTTTGACGGGGGAACCCTTCTGTTTCCGCTTTCGTACATTTTCGGGGACGTGCTCACCGAGGTATACGGATACAAGAACTCGCGGAAAGTAATCTGGACGGGACTCGCGATGCTCGCCCTCATGGCGTTCAACGTATGGTTCATCGGCTTACTGCCACATGAGCCCAACTGGGCCCTCCAGGAAGACTACAACAACATACTGATGATGATGCCGCGCATCGTGCTCGCGAGCGTGATCGCCTATTTCGCCGGGGAGTACTCGAATTCGGTCGTGCTTTCGGCGCTCAAGGTCAAAACCTCGGGTAAATACCTATGGATGCGCACGATCGGCTCGACGGTAGTGGGAGAATTCCTCGACAGCGCGCTGTTCGTCGCCATTGCCTTCATGGGCGTCTATCCCACGGGTGTCCTCATCGTCATGGCGCTCTCGAACTACCTTTTCAAGACGGCCATCGAGGTGATTTTTACCCCGATAACCTACGCGGTCGTCGGATTCGTCAAAAAACGGGACCATTGCGACGCCTACGACGTGGGCGAGCGCTATAACCCGCTGCCCACGGATTAGTCTTTCACAAACACTGAATATCCGGTATACTTTCCCGATATGGGTAAGACCTTCGTTTTCGTCAACCAAAAAGGCGGAGTCGGTAAAACCACCTCCGCCATTAACATAGGCGCCTATCTCGCGCTCGCGGGCAAAAAAACGCTGCTGGTCGACTTCGACTCGCAGGGAAACATGACCTCGGGCGTGGGCGTTGACCGCGAAAAACCGACGGTGTACGACCTTCTCGCCGGCACCGCAAGCGCCGCGTCCGTCATACGCGCGTCGGCCATACCGGGTCTTTCGGTGATACCCGCTTCCATTGACCTTTCAGGAGCCGCGATCGAGCTCGTCGACCAGGAACGCCGAGAGCATTTCCTTAAAGACGCGCTCGAGCCGTTTAAGGCGGATTATGACTTCATATTGATCGACTGTCCGCCCTCCCTTGGCATGCTTACCCTAAACGGTCTAACCGCCGCGGACGCCGTGCTTATACCGCTGCAGTGCGAGTACTTCGCCCTCGAGGGACTCACCCTTCTCCTCCAAACCGTCAAGCGCGTCCAGAAAACCCTGAATCCCAAACTTGAGATCGGCGGTATTTTCTTCACTATGTACGATTCGCGCACCCGCCTCGCCCAGGACGTCGTCCAGCAGGTCACCTCGTATTTTAAGGACCGCGTTTTCCGCACGATAATCCCGCGCAACGTTCGCCTCTCCGAGGCCCCGTCCCACGGTCTCCCGATTTGCAAGTATGACGCCCTGTGCGTCGGCGCCCGCAGCTACGAAAAACTCGCGAAAGAGGTCATCGAACGTGGGTAAAATGGGAGGACTCGGACGCGGTCTCGACGCGCTCCTTGATGACTCGGAAACGAAGGCCCCCGCTGAGCAGGGCGCGGCCGGAACCGAGCTTTTCGTAAATCCGGCGTTACTCAAGCCTAATCCGCACCAGCCCCGTCACGAATTCGACGAGGAAGCGCTTAAGGAATTAGCCGACTCCATCCGCGAGCACGGGATCATTCAGCCGATCATCGTCGAGGAAGTCGGAGACGGCACGTATTTCATCATCGCGGGCGAGCGACGCACGCGGGCCGCGCGACTCGCGGGTCTGACGAAGGTCCCGGTCATCGTCAAGAAATTCTCGGACGAGCGCAAGCTCGAGGTCGCGCTGATCGAGAACATCCAGCGCGAAAACCTGAATCCCGTCGAGGAAGCGCGCGCGTACCATCAACTCATGACGCTTGGGAACCTAAGCCAGGAAGAGGCGGCGACGCGCGTGGGCAAAAACCGCTCGACGGTCGCGAACGCCCTCAGGTTGCTTAAGCTTCCCGAGGACATGATGTCCTCGCTCTCTTCAGGTCAGATTACCCCAGGGCACGCGCGTGCGATCCTTTCGGTGCTTAACCCCTCGGACCAGCGCATACTTTTCGGGAGAATCCTCGGGAACGCGCTTTCGGTCCGCGAGACCGAGCGCATGGCGGCCGACCTTAACGGCGGAAGCCGCGCGGGAAGCACCGCCCCCCAAGCCGCGGCGAAGGCCAAAAAGGCCGGCGCGGGCGACGCAGAAGGCGCGCGCGACGTGGCGGTCCGCGGAATGGAACAGAAATTCATCGACACACTCGGGACGAAGGTCGCCGTCAAGGGCAACCTCGACAAGGGCACGATCGAGATATCCTATTACTCAAGGGATGATCTTGAGAGAATCTTCGACCTAATCGGTAAAGCCGGCCAGTAGCCGCCGCGGAGCATCGCGCCCGCGGAGCATCGCGCCCGCGCGGCGACGCTAGCTTCGCCTTACGGCGAATTCCCTCTGCGGCTCCTGCTCGGACAGTTCCTTCCGCTTCTTCTCGCGCTCGTGCAGAATTTCCTGCACGCGAATGGGCGCGTCGCCCTTCGCCGGGACATTGCGCTTCCACGCGCCGTCGTCGCGCAGACAATGAGACTTCACGTTATCGGTAAAGTACATGCCAAGGATCTCGCGAATTTGAGCCTTGATGCTCTCCTGCAGGATCGGGAACATCAGCTCCACGCGCCTGTCGAGGTTTCGCGACATCCAGTCCGCGCTCGCGAGATAGAGCTCGTCGGCGCCGCCGTTCTCGAACCAGAATATGCGGGTATGCTCGAGATATCGGTCGATCACGCTGACGACGGAGATATTCTCGCTTTGCCCCGGCACGCCCGGAACGAGCATGCACACCCCGCGGACGTTGAGCTCGACGCGCACGCCGGCCCGGCTCGCGCGGTACAGCGCGTCGATCATCTCGGTGTCGGCGAGGCTGTTCATCTTCAGTATGATGCGCCCGGGGCGCTCGGGAACGGAACGCTCGATCTCGCGGTCGATGAGCGACAGAAGTCTCGTCTTGAGGTCGATGGGCGCCATCACGAGGAGCTTGGTCCCCATGATCGCGGAATAGCCGGATATCATATTGAAGAAAAGGGTGACGTCGTTCGCGATAATCTCGTTCGTCGTGAAGATGGACATGTCGACGTAGAACCGCGCCGTTCGATCGTTGTAGTTTCCCGTCGAAAGGTGCGCGTAGCGCCTGATCCCGTCTGGCTCCCGCCTGACGACGAGCATCGCCTTGGCGTGGACCTTTAGGCGCGCAATCCCGTACACGACGATGACGCCCGACTCCTCGAGCCGGTGAGCCCAGGAGATGTTCCTCGCCTCGTCGAACCTCGCCTTGATCTCGACGAATACCGAGACGTGCTTGCCGGCACGGGCCGCGCGCTCGAGGGCGCGAACGATCGGGGAATCGCCCGAGGTGCGGTACAGAGTCATCTTTATGGCGAGCACGGACGGGTCGTCCGCCGCGTCATTGACGAACCGAAGGACGGGATCGTACGAGTTGTACGGAACGTGAATGAG
>DAOPXQ010000007.1:19394-22759 GCA_035352395.1 Treponemataceae bacterium
CGTCATTGACGAACCGAAGGACGGGATCGTACGAGTTGTACGGAACGTGAATGAGGACGTCGGTCCGCTTTAGCTCGTCCCACAGGGGCGCGTCCGCCGTAAGCCCAGAGGGCCAGTAGTTTTTCCAGGGCGGGTTCTTCAAGCCCTCGAAGCCGTCCGTGTTCGCGAGTTCTGTCAGGGTCGCGAGATCGATGGGGCCTGGAACGGGATACACGTCGGAGTCGACGAAACCCATTCCCTCCTTGAGGAACGAAAGGATCGCGGGGCTCTCGCCCGTGCAGATCAGGCGGACGGGAACGGACGAAAGCCGCGAAACGAGCACTTCCTGAATGGCGGCGATAAAGTCCTCGTCGCGATCCTCGTCGACGGAAAAATCCGCGTCGCGCGCGACCTTGAAAAGAAGGCTCTCCTCGATCTCGAAGCCGGGAAACAGCCTCTGCCCAAAGGTTCGCACGACATCGTCGAGCAGGGTGAAGCAGCGGCCTCCGTTATCGTCCGGAAGCCATACGACGCGCGGGATACTCGCGGGGATCTGGACGATCGCGAGGGGAACGGGTGCCTCGGTGGAGTCGGGGGACGCGATCGCCCCGGTCGTCTCAAGGAAGGAGGAAAGCGGGCCCGACGGAACCTGCGAGCTCGCGCGGAGTATAAACGCCGCGTGAAGGCGAAGGTTGCCGATGCTCGGGAACACCGAGTCCGAGTTCGCGTTCGCGCGCAGCGGGGTAAGGAGCGGATAGGCCTCGCCCATAAAAAACGCGTCGAGAAACCGAAGCTGATCGGGGGAATACGCCGAGGGTTCTACGTAGCGAAGCCCTTCCTTCGCGAGTCCGGGAAGGATATCGCCGAGGAGATACTCGTACTGGAGTCGAACGATCTCGTGCACGCGCTCGGAAATGCGCTCGAGCTGCTCGCGGATCGGCAGGCCCGAGCAATCCTTCCACTCGGGATTCCGCGCGGCCTGGGCCTTGAGGCTCGCGACGCGAACCATGAAGAACTCGTCGAAGTTGGACGACACTATCGTGAGGAACCGAAGCCGCTCGAGCAGGGGCACGTCTTTCTGCCGCGCCTCGTCGAGCACGCGGGCGTTAAACTCTATCCATGAAAGCTCGCGGTTAAAATACCGCGCCTTAGACTTACCCATTCCGATACCTCACACCATAATCAGTTTATAGCCGAAGACTTCCTCCAGAAGATCGCACTTTTCGGAAAGCGCGAGCCGCTCGAGGGTCACGTCGTGCGTGCCCCTGGCGCGCAGGAACAGAGTGTCGCGCGTCAGCTCTATGTCGAAATCCTCGATATGCTGGGAATGCCCGCGGTCGAGCGCGTCCGCCACGCGCAGCATCGCCGCGAGCTTGAGAACCATCGTCCGGTCCGACCGGGGGAGCGAGGAGTAGGCCATATGCGTAGGCTGCGGTTTTTCCGAGCGGTGATACCGAACCACGTTGGACACGATGACCATATCGTCCCTGTTAAGCCCGAAGATGTCCGAGTGCGCGACGATGTACTGGCTGTGGATATGATGGTCGCTCGCGCGGATAAAGCTTCCCACGTCATGGAGGATCGCGGAGACCTCCAAAAGGAGGCGCGCGTGGCGGTCGAGCCCGTGCTCGCCCTCGAGGCTGTCGAAAAGCTTGAGCGCGATCCTGGTGACGTACGCCGAATGGGCCTCGTCCAGGAGGTAGCGCTTGCCGAGGCTCAGCGCCGACGCGACTACCTGCGCGTAAAAGTCCTCGCGAACCAAGTGAGCGGGTCCGGCGAGCTGCGATAGGATGACGCCCTCGCGTATGGAAAGGTACGGGACGACGACGGTCTCGGCGGCCGTCATCTCGAGGAAGAACTGATAGGCAAGTAGGCCCGGCAGGAGCGTCTCGGCCTCGCCGTAGCTGATTCGGAATCGGTGCACGCATTCCTCGACGCTGTACCCGGAAATCCTGTTCACGAACGCGATGAAGTCGTCCCTGCGGATAACGGCGAAAAGGTCCGTAACCTGAATGCCGACGCTGCGCGCGACGAGCCTCGCGTCGCTTCCGATCGCGACGAGCTGGCCAACGAGGTTGAGCTTGAGCTCGTTATTGAGGTTCTCGGCCGTCGTCGTGACGTACTCGGCGAGGAAACGCCTCATGTCCTTGGTGGAGCCGGCCATCGCCTTGACGTACTGTTCGATGATGACGGTGCCCATGCGGAAGCTGTGCGCGGCGACCATCTTTCCGTTCTGAAGGAGCATGATCTCGGTCGAACCGCCGCCGACGTCGATGATGATGGAGTTGTTGTTCGCGAGGGTGTCCGGCGCGCCGCTCAGGGCGTAGTCGACCGCGAGGTACATGAGCCGGTTTTCCTCGATGCCGTCGATGACGCGCACGCGGAACCCGGTCTTTACGGCGAGGCGGTCGAGTATGGAGTCGCGGTTGCGGGACTCGCGGATCGCGCTCGTCGCGACGACCGTCACGTGCTCGTCGCGGATGTCCCACCCGTCGAGCATCTCGCGGTAGCGATTGAGTATCGCGAGGCACTGCAGGAGGGACTCGCGCGAGATGACGCCCGTGGTGAAGGCGTCGCGACCAAGGGCAAGGGCGCGTTCGGCGCGGTCCACGACCTTCCAGCCTCCCGAGTCGCTTACCTCGGCGACGAGAAGCCTGATTCCGGTGGCGCCTATCTCTATTACTGCCTCAAGCCGAGGCGGGTCTTTTTTCGCGTTCATTGCGACGTTAGCGCGCTCCCTCTCGGGATTGCGCGTTTTCCTTTTTTCTTATTCTAGAGACGGGAGGGACTAAAGCTTGTCGATCAGCATCGAGCATTTGCCCGAGGGGATCGGCAGGGTCTTCTTTTTCTGCCCGAGTATGTTGATCGTGAAGTAGTAGAGCTTCTCGCTCTCCATGTGAATTTCCCATCCGCGCTGACTCTTGTTCGAGAGTATGGTGATGAGGTTTCGCTTGAGGCTTAGGTTTTCAATTCCCATCACCTCGAGGTTCGGGATGATCCAGTCGACGGTCTTTCGGGGAAGGCTGATCGAAAGGCCGATGATGTTCTCGATCATCAGGGCGATCGTGGAGAGGCCGGCGTTCGGGAGATACTGCCTGCGGGGGAAGCCTTCCTTGCCGGGCCACTGCGCGGGGCCTTCCTTCTGGGGCATGTACGCCTCCCAGAGGTAGCCCTTGTTATGCTCGCCGTTCGGCGAGAGGGCATCGAGCACGTAGTAGAGGTGACGGATGGCGCACTCGCGGGCGAGGTCCCAGCGCTGGTACTTCTCAAGGCCCTTGACGACCATGAAGGTAAACGACGGGAATACGCTTCCGCGATAGCCCATGCCTCTCTCGTCGAACTCGGGATCGTCGGCGGAAAGGGTCGGAAACGGATGGTCCACGCCG
>DAOPXQ010000008.1:0-15170 GCA_035352395.1 Treponemataceae bacterium
TGGCAGTCATACGCATCAAAAAGCGATGAATAGAGATCCGGGATAGAAAGCATAGGGCGTCGATACTTGGTTACTTTTTCGTCGTAACTTTTTTCGCGACAGCGGGCTTCTTTGCGGCTACGGGTTTCTTCGCGGTTACGGGTTTCTTCTCGGCTACGGGTTTCTTCGCGGCTACGGGCTTCTTCGCGACTACGGGTTTCTTCGCGGCTACGGGCTTCTTCGCGACAGCAGGTTTCTTCGCGGCTACGGGCTTCTTCGCGACAGCGGGCTTATCGGCTACTGCTTTTTTCACTGCGGGTTTCTTGACGGACGCCGTTTTCGACGCGGAAGCGACGGATTTTTTTGCGACCGGGGCGCGTTGCTCGATCGCGGCCTGAGCCGCGGCCAGTCTTGAGACGGGGACGCGGAACGGGGATGCGGACACGTAGTCCATGCCGACCTTGCAGCAGAATTTTACCGACTGCGAATCGCCGCCGTGCTCGCCGCAAATGCCAACCTTCAGCGTGGGTCGTGTCGATCTGCCTTTTTCGATTGCCATTTGGATAAGCAGCCCGACGCCAGCCTGGTCAAGGCTCTGGAACGGATCATTCCGGAAGATGCCCGTCTTTTGCTCGCTGACGTAATCGGGAAGGAACTTTCCCGCGTCGTCGCGGCTTATTCCCATCGTCATCTGCGTGAGGTCGTTCGTGCCGAACGAGAAGAACTCCCCGACGGTCGCGATCTCGTCGGCCAACAAGGCGGCGCGCGGGGTTTCGATCATAGTGCCGACCTTATATTCGATCTTGGCCTTTTCCTTCGCAAGGATGCCGTCGGCGGTCTTTCTCGTCAGCGTCTCGAGAATCGAGAGCTCTTTCGCGTCGATGACGAGCGGGATCATTATTTCAGGCTGAACCTTGATTCCTTTCTTCGCGACGTTGCATGCCGCGGTCATGATCGCGGACACCTGCATTTCGAGAATTTCGGGATACGTGATCGCTAGCCTGCAACCGCGGTGACCGAGCATCGGGTTCGCCTCGTGAAGTTTCTCGACGCGTTCCTTGACCGTCTCGAAACTTACGCCCGCGGCCTTCGCGAGGGCTTCCTGGCCTTCCGCGTCGTGCGGCACGAATTCATGGAGCGGCGGGTCGATGAGCCTGATCGTAACGCCATATCCGTCCATTGCCTTGAAGATTCCCTCAAAGTCTTTTGTCTGGAACGGGAGGAGCTTCGCGAGGGCTTTTTTTCTGGCCTCGATGGTATCCGCGATGATCATTTGGCGTATGGCGAGAATTCTTTCCTCGGAATCGAAGAACATATGCTCGGTCCTGCAGAGCCCAATGCCTTCCGCGCCGAGTTTGCGCGCGTTTTCGGCGTCGTAGGGGGTGTCGGCGTTTGTGCGGATCTTGATCTGTCGGGCCGCGTCGGCCCATGACATGAGGGTTTCGTACGAGGCGGGAAGCTTAGGCGCCACCAGTTTGAGCTCGCCGACGTAGACGTTGCCGGTGGAACCGTCGAGGGTAATAAAATCGCCCTCTTTAACGGCTACGTTACCGACATGGAAAACCTTCGCGTCGTAATCGATGGAGAGCTTTTCGCAGCCGACGATGCAGCATTTACCCCATCCTCGCGCGACGACCGCGGCATGGCTGGTCTTGCCGCCGGTCGCGGTCAGGATACCCTGGGCCGCGTGCATTCCGCCGACGTCCTCGGGGCTTGTTTCCTTTCGGACGAGAATGACTCGCTCATTCCGTTCCGCGAGGCTTTCGGCCATTGCGGCGGAGAAGCAGACCTTACCGCATGCCGCGCCCGGAACGGCGTCGATTCCCTGAACGAGGAACGTGTTTCTGAGCTCAGTCGTTTGGGACTTATCGATGGCGGGATAGAACAATCCCTCGATGTCGCTCGTGCGTATGCGCGATATCGCCGTATCCTTGTTAATCAGTTTTTCTCCGACCATGTCTACCGCGATCCTGAAAGCGGCGGCGGGCGAACGCTTGCCCGTTCTGCACTGGAGCATATAGAGCTTGCCCTGTTCCACGGTAAACTCGAGGTCCTGCATATCTTTGTAATGCGTCTCGAGGGTTTTTCTTACGTCGCAGAGTTGTTTGTACGCTTTCGGGTCTTTTTTCTGGAATTCGGAAAGCTTGATCGGGGTTCTGATTCCGGCGACGACGTCCTCGCCCTGCGCGTTCACGAGGTAATCGCCGTAAAACACGTTTTCTCCCGTGTTGGGGTCGCGGGTAAAGCATACGCCCGTTCCGGAGGTGTCGCCCTTATTTCCAAACACCATCTGCACGATATTGACCGCGGTTCCCTTAACGCCAAAGAGTTTTTCGACCTTGCGGTAGGTTACCGCTTTCTCGGCCATCCAGGATCCGAAGACCGCGTTGGTCGCGCCCCAGAGCTGCTCGACGGGATCCTGCGGAAAATCCTTCCCGATATGTTTCTTGTATATTGACTTGAATTCCTTGATGAGGGCCTCAAGCTCCGCCTCGTTTACGTCGGTGTCCCCGACTTTCTGCGAGGCCTTAAGGTCAAGCCTTCTGCGCGTTATGCTTTCCTTTATGTCCTTGAAGGATCGATCAAACAGCTCGCGGTCGATTCCCATGGCGATGGAGCCGTACATCATGATGAATCGCCTGTATGCGTCAAGGGCGAAGCGGCGGTTGCCTGTTTTTTTCGCGAGTCCCTCGACGGAGACGTCCGTAAGCCCGAGGTTGAGGATCGTTTCCATCATGCCGGGCATGGAAACCGGGGCGCCTGAGCGGACCGAAACGAGGAGAGGGTCAGAGGGGTTGCCGAGCTGCTTACCCGTGATTTTCTCGAGCTGTTTGAGATTCTTCGAAACCTCGTCCTTTAGTCCATCCGGGTATTTCTTTCCGTTTTTATAATAGAGATCGCATACCTCAGTGGTAATCGTGAATCCTGAGGGAACGGGAAGCCCGATTTTCGTCATTTCGGCAAGGCCGGCGCCCTTGCCTCCTAGAAGCTCCTTCATGGTTCCGTCGCCCTCGGCGGCGCGATTCCCGAAAAAATACACGAATTTGGTTTTTGCCATAATCGTTTCTTCTCCTCATGACTGTTCTATAAATAGGTATTGAAAAAGTGTAACTTGTGAATTCCCACCTGTCAATGTATAATGCTCCAGTGACGCCAAACCACGCCGTTAAACCGCTTTTTGCGGTCTGTTCCTGCATCATTGTCGCGACCGTGACCTTATTCGCGTCCTGCGGTACCGTGCCAACCGAAAGAGGATCTTCCGTTCCCCCAACCGATGGCGCGGGAAAGGACGATCGGTCAGAATCTCTTACGCTGACTTTCGCCGGCGACATCATGGCCCATACCGTCAACTATCAGATGAACGATTACTCGCGGATATACAAAGGGGTTTCCCGCATTCTGCGGTCGGACGACCTCACCTTCGGTAATCTTGAGATCCCGGTGAATGACGGCCTGCCGCTCTCCACATACCCGCGCTTCAACGTGCATACGCCCTACGTAAAAGCGGCCGTCGACGGCGGTTTCGACGTCTTTTCGCTCGCGAACAACCATTCGAACGATCAGGGAAAAGAAGGGATCGCCGGAACGATCGACTCGATGGCGCGGCTTGGCCTTTCGGACCTGAGCTGCGGTTTGAGGCTAAAGAACGACGATCCCATGAAGCCCCTGCTGATCAGGAAAAAAGGGTGGACCATTCTTTTTCTCGCCGTGACGGAGATTCTCAATTCGTACGATCAGGCGGGCAAACTCGTTTATTACGTCGCGCCGACAGAGACCGCGCGCCAGGAGTTTCTCGCGGAGATCTCCGCGATGAGGGCTTATTACAAGCCCGACGCCTTCGTCCTCGCGATCCATCTCAATGAGCCTGAATATGTCCGTACGGTGAGCCCAAAGAAGCGGGAATGGTTTCGTTCGCTCGCGGCGGCCGGGGTGGACGTCGTATGGGGCAGCCACCCGCACGTCATGCAGGAATGGGAAATGGCGGACGTAGACCGCGACGGTCAGAGGGCGCGGACTCTTTTTATGTACTCGATGGGAAATTTCATCTCCGGACAGCGGTATACGCCAAATTACGCCGAGCCGGACGCGTACCGCGAGTATACCGGCGACGCGGTTCTTTTATCGGTAAGGCTCATCCGCGACCGCGCGGGCGGGAAAAACGAATTCGCCGTCGCGCAATTGCCCGTCACGAATTACGTCGATCCGACCTGCGGCGCCGTGGTGCGCGCGTTTAACCAGACCTTTATTTCGTCGCTCTCGCCGAGTCTCGCAAAATACTACCGTGAGCGATATCGCCTGATGAGTTCATACCTTCCGATATTGCCCCTCGAACCCTAAAGAAGCTATACTTTGGGAATGAATTACCATCAACTGCCGGTTTACCAGCAGAAACAGCGCATTCTCGACATGCTCGAGCGCAATCAGGTCATCGTCGTCGAGAGCCCGACGGGCTCGGGCAAGACCACCCAGTTACCGATTATATTGCACGAGGCGGGATTCACCTCGAGCGGAATCATAGGCGTTACGCAGCCGCGCCGCATCGCCGCCCTCTCCGTCAGCGATTTCATCTCGCGTCAGCTTGGGACCCCGATGCCCGGCGTCGTCGGGTACAAGATGCGCTTCGAGGACAAGACGGACTCGTCCACGCGCATCAAGATCATGACGGACGGCATCCTGCTTCAGGAGATGAAGCTTGACCCCTGGCTCAGCAAGTATTCGGTCCTGATGGTCGACGAGGCCCACGAGCGGAGCCTCAACATCGATTTCATCCTTGGGCTTTTAAAGCGCGTCCTCGCGGAGCGGCACGACTTTAAGGTGATCGTCTCGTCCGCGACGATCAACGCGGAGCTCTTCTCCTCCTACTTTGACGATTGCCCCGTGGTCAAGATCGACGCGATCACCTACCCCGTCACGATCGTCTACGACCCGCCGGTGATTCCCGCGTCGGGCGGAAGCCTCGCCGCCGAGGAGGCTTTGATGGACAAAATCGCCTCCATCACCGGCCGCATACTGAACGACGGAAGGTCCGGCGACATACTCGTGTTCCTTCCCGGGGAACGGGCGATCAAGGGATGCGTGACCCGCCTCTCGGCGGAAAGCTGGTACCGGAAGCTGCACATCCTGCCGCTCTACGGGCGCCTTGGAAAGGAAGAGCAGGAACGCGTATTCGATCTTCCGCCGTTTGGCCGGAAAAAAATGATCGTTTCTACGAACATCGCCGAGACCTCCGTGACTATCAACGGGATCACGAGCGTCATCGACTCGGGCCTCGCGAAACTCAACTTCTACAACCCGCATACCTTCACCTCGAGCCTCGTCGAGGTACCCGTGTCAAAGGCGTCGTGCAATCAGCGGCGCGGACGCGCGGGACGTACGCGCGAGGGAACCTGCTATCGCCTTTACGAGCGAAGCGACTTCGAGTCGCGCGATATGTATACCACCGAGGAAATTTATCGAACCGATCTATCCGAGGTCGTCCTGCGAATGGCCGAGCTTGGCATATCGGATTTCGCAAAGTTCGATTTCATTTCGCCGCCTTCCCGCGAGGGGATGATCGGCGCAGAGGAAACCCTGTACCTTCTCGGCGCGCTCGCGGACGACCGCACGCTATCGAAGACCGGGCAAATGATGTGCCTGTTTCCCCTGCCCCCCCGGCAATCGCGCATGATCGTCGAGGCGATACAGAACTATCCCTCGGTTATCGAAGAAGTGCTCATCGCCGCGGCTTTCCTTTCCGCGCAGAGCCCGTTTATCCTCCCGCCAGGCAAGGAGATGGAGGCGCGTCGCGCGCACCATGGCTTCCGCGAACAGGCCGGCGACTTTGCCTCGTTCCTCAAGATATTCCGGATGCACAAGATGGCGAAGAGCAAGGCGCGCTTTTGCGAGATAAACTATCTGGACGAGCGCGTCATGGCGGAGATCTCGAACATTAAGGACCAGCTCGAGCTGATCGTCTCCGACATGGGCGTCCCGATCCTGTCGGGCGGATCGATAGACGTCTATCTCTGTTCCGTCGCGACGGGCATGATCCAGTTCGTCTGCGTTCGCGACGGTCGCGATTCCTTCAGGAGCCTCACCGCCGACCGCATTCAGATCCATCCCGGCTCGTGCATGTATCGCGAGGAACCGCAGTTCCTCGTCGCGGGCGAGATCGTTCGCACGTCCCGTATGTACGCCATGTCCGTCTCGCCGTTGTCGCGCGAGATCGTCGAGCGCATCGATCCGGGGCTATTGTCCAAGCTGTCTGGCAAAGGCAAGGCCCGCGGCGAACGGGGAGAACGCGGCGAGCGCGGCGCGCAGGGCGGGCAAGACCGAAAGGAATCGCAATCCTCGCGCGATAAGATATCGCGCGGCAAGCAGGCGCAGGAAGGCAAGCCTGAGGGAATCGTGTTCGGCGGGGAGTTCTTCCCCATCGTTAAGGTCAAGGGAAAGAAACAGCTTACCTTGCCCATCGAGCAGTTCAAGAAGGCGCTCGCGTCGGTCGACCTTTCGGGATCCTACACCGCCCAGATCGCGGGATTGCGAGGTAAGGTGACGTACGGGGCGCATGAGCTTCTGTCCGGCGAAAAGATGGAGCTGATCATCAGAATCGCGGAAACCTTCGATCTTGAGCGCGCGAACGACAAGGACTGGCCCCGCAAGCGAAACTTCTCGAGCGCCGAGGACCCGGAGGAGCTGATCCGCAACCTTCCGTGGCTTTTCCGCGTGACCGTCGCGAAGGAAAAGAGCAAGGAGCTCGGGTTCGTGTGCCTCTTTACCGACGGTCAGGGACAGTATTGGTTCAAGTGCTCGCGCGGTTTCCATACAGCCTTGAACGAGTCGATAGCGAGCCTAGAGGCGCTGATCGACGAGACGTCGGAATCGCTCGATCCCGCGCTGCGCGAGACCGTCAATACCCTGTACCGAAAGTTGAACAGTTTTTTTAGCTGATCTCCTCGACGAGCGCCTGATAGAGGGTCATAAGGTCGCTGCTCGACTTCCGCAGGGACTCCGCGATGCGCGTCGCGATGCGGAACGTGATCTTATAGCCGATGTAGGGATCCTCCTCGCACAGCGACAGGTAGTCCTGCCTGCTGAGCGTGAGAGTCTCGCAGTCCGTTAGGGCTATTACCGTGGCGGAGCGGCGGTCGCTGTCTATGAGGGCGATCTCGCCGAAAAACACGCTTTGGCCCGCGTCGAGATTGACGAGGGCGAAGCTCTCTCTGTCCAGGGTGTTTCTGAGTATTCGAACGCTCCCCCGATTCAGGATGTGCAGGGTATCGCCTTCCTCTCCCTCCGTGATGATCGGATCGCCTTTATTATAGGTTTGCCTCTTCAGCATTCGTCCAATTTTGGCGATACGCTCGCTTGAGCCCGCTAGATCCTCGAAGATGCTTATATTCGAGAGGCGTTCCTGAATATCCCCCATAGTTAATTACCCTCTTCGTCGAGAACCGGCCTGACGAGAATCGCGCGCGCGTTTTTTTGCACCGGATAATCGGGCGGCGGCGCGAGAACCGTCTTATTGCTTTTCATTTCCTTGACCTTCTTGAGGTTCTGCACGACGCCCGAGATATCGGGGTTTTTTTGCGCCTCGGAAAGGGCTTCCTTTTTCCTAACGAAGAAATTGCCCGTATTCTCGAGTATCCCCGCGAGTATGCCCTTTCCCTCGGCGGTGAAGTGGGATGCCAGCAGGGAAAACGGTTTCCCGACGAATTCCGCGGGAATCTCGGCGATCGCGAGTCCCTGCCCGCCGACACCGCAGAACATCTTCTCGAGCACGTGACTCATTCCGGTCCCGGTCGACGCCGAGACGACGAGTCGCTGTTCGTAGTTTCTCGTGAGGATGATCTCGTCGCAATGCTCGCTTTCGAGGTGCTTGCGGAAGTGCTCGTCGAGCAGCTCGGCGGTCACGTAGAGCGATCGGTTGAGCTTTTTCACGAGTAGCACCGCGAGGACCGTTCGGGAATCCCGTTCCATGGCCGAATAGGGGTGTGAATAGTCGGACAATATCAGTATGCGCCGGGCGCCGAGCACGTTGGCCCTCGTCAGGGTTTCCTCCTCGCTGAAGTCGCCCGAGACGTAATTGATTCCGGCGAAGCGGCTCGCGTGGAGAATCGCCTCGAGGGCTTCCTTTGGCGCCAAATTAACCAGGACGATATCCGCCGGAAAGAGATCGGGGTTCGCGCCAAGGATTCCGTCGAGAATCTCGTCCATGCCCTCCTGCCAGCCGCAGATGATAAAATGTCCCTTCTTTCTATTCATAGTCAGTAACCCCCGATCTTTTTTCCGTTGACGCTCGAACAGCATGGACGCGATCTTTCCGCTTACCGTTCCGAAAACGACGATGCCCCCGATCATGATGATCATCGCGATCAACCGCCCCGGTACCGTCGTTGGCGTTATGTCGCCGTATCCGATCGTGGTAATGGTCACGAGAACGTACCACAACGCGTCAAAGAGCGATGCGAGATTTTTGTTAGTACCACGTTCCACGGCGAGAATGCTGAGCATGAGCGTAAATAGAAATACCGCAATGCCTATCCCAATTTTGATGGAAGGCATCATGAGAAACATTCTTAACCTGTATGTTTTTTTATTCAGTCGTCGCACAGTTCCTCCAGGCAATCGACAAGAAAACGATTAAGGACAAGAAGTCCTTCTTGGTTTAGGTTCATTCGAGTCTCTGATACCTCAAGCAATCCTTTTTTTTGCCATTTTATCGCAGTCTTCTTGATTTTCGTGGCTAAATCGACATCAAAGCGATCCTTGAATGCATTCCGATCCACACCGCGCGTTAGGCGGAAACCCATCAATATCGCCTCGGCGAGGGTATCTACGGCACTAATACTCTCATTGTCCGTATTCGCGGTGGGATCGCGCATCCACGCGGCGATATCCCGATTATCCGTATAGCGAAAGGATTCCTTTTCGCGACGTATGGTTCCCGTTGCCCCGGGGCCGACGCCGACATAGCTCTGGAGGGTCCAGTACGTGAGGTTGTGCCTGCTTTCGCATCCGGGGCGCGCGAAGTTTGAAACCTCGTATTGAAGGAGGCCATTGCTTTCAAGGTAATCCCTTCCCGCGATCCACTGGGCCGCCGCCGCGTCTTCATCCGGCATTTCTATCGATTTTGCCAGTATGCGTTTGGATAGAGGCGTGCCTTCCTCGATGGTCAGGGAATAGAGGGAAACGTGATCGGGCCCGTACTCGAGTGCCCGCCGCAAGTCATCGGTCAACTCGCCGTCGGTGAGTCCGGGAAGGCCCGCGATGAAATCAACCGAAAGCCTTCCGTTCCAGTTCGCGGCCGCGAGCTCGAGGGCTGCGAGGTTCAAGGCCGCGCTACCCCTTCGTCCTATCGCCGCGAGCGCGGGATCGCGCAAGGATTGGAGACCGAGCGAAAGGCGGTTAATACCCGACTCTTCGCACGCGCGCAGCCAGTCTAAGCTCAGGTCTTCTGGATTGGCCTCTATCGTCCACTCAGTCGCGCCCTCGCCGTCGTTAGCGAGATCGGGGCGGATCCCCTCAGAGAGCGCGCGGATATCCATGGGACTGAGGAGGCTCGGACTTCCGCCGCCGACGTATACGGTGGACCAACGATCTACGCCAAAGAGTCGCTTTCGCGACGCGATCTCTTTGACGACCGTCTCTATGTAGGGGGAAAAACCGCTATCGCGGGATGAGGGGACCGAATAAAAGTCGCAATAGTCGCATTTTTTTAGGCAATAAGGAACATGGATATACAGCGACGCATTCATGCGACAAGTGACCGCGGGCTTATGGTCGCCCGAATTTGTTCAGGGGCCAGTATCGGAGGATCGCTTTGCCCTTGACGCGGTCGGCGGAGACGGGACCCCATATGCGCGAATCGTTCGAAGCCTTGCGATTGTCGCAGAGCGCGAAGAACTCGTCGTTACCCAAAGTCGTCTCCGTGAATGAATTGGAGAACGGCAGACCGGCGTTCCAACCGGCGGGAAGATCGTCTATGCGGATGTCGTAATCCGTGGAAGAAAGCTCGAATTCTGACAAGAAGTGAGTCTCTCCCGCGGGTTTAACGTAGAGAGTATATTTAGTCATATAAACGGTATCGCCGGGAAAGGCGACCAATCTACGGATAAGGGGCCGCTCGCCCCAAGTGTCCTTGGCGTCAAATGGCCTGAATCGCTGAAAGGTTAAAAACGAAACTAATGAATTGAGCGCGCGGACGGGGAACGCGTTATTTTTGGGATACGCGGGCGCGATTAGCACGAGGTCTCCCCGTTTCGGCGCGGTAAGCAGCGAGAATTTCGATGAATGATCCGTATCGTTGCTGTACATCAGATTGAACATCAGGCAATCGCCCGAGGATACCGTGGGTTCCATCGTCGAGGATTGGACTAAAAACGTGGAAATGAAAAAAGTACTGACGAATGAATAGACGAGAACGAGCGAAACGATTATTAAAACGACGGCCATTATGCTTCGTCGTTTTTCAATCTGCGCCGAATATGAGTATTTATGCCATCTGGCGGACATGCGAATCCCCTTTTTGGTGTCTGATCGATAAAAATACCATGATACACCATCGTTGACAAGTCCGCGCGCAAACTTCTATAATCGTCGAAAGATGAACAACTCTCCCGTCAAAATCATCGCGCAAAACAAAAAAGCGCGTTTTAACTACACCATTGAAGAGTCCATCGAATGCGGCGTCGTTCTGGAAGGTACCGAGGTTAAATCCGTTAAGGCCGGTAATGTTTCCTTTCCCGACGCCTTCGCGGAGATTCGGGGCGGCGAGGCTTGGATCATCGGGATGCATATCACTCCCTACGTATATTCATCCATTTTCAATCATGATCCCGACCGCATAAAAAAGCTGTTGCTGCACCGTGACGAGATCAAGCGGCTCATCCGCAAGGTCGACGAAAAGGGCTTTACGCTGATTCCGATCGAGATTTACCTGAAAAACGGCAGAATTAAGATCCAACTTGGTATCTGCAAAGGTAAGAAGTTGTTTGATAAGCGCGGCGATATTCGCGACCGCGACGTAAAAAGGGATATTCAGCGGGAGTTTAGGAACAAAAACGACCACTGAGACTGTTTCAAGGATGGTATGAAGAAACGAACGATCGCGGGTATTTGCACGATAGCGCTCTCGCTCACTCTCCATGCCCAAAGAATACCCTCCGTCGCCGTCTTCTCCCTTAGCGCGAAAAACACCCCGGAAATAGCCGCGAAAACAGCGAACGACGTCGTATTTTCCTTCATAAACGAACAACGTTCCTATCGAATCGTCGATATGCGCCAAGATCCTCTGCCTACTGACCTCGGCGTGCCGGATGGCATTGACTATGTCTTCTTCGGGACTATCGAGGGACAACCGGACGGGATTCGATTGGAGCTTGTGCTCAAGGGTGGCCCTTGGGCGATAACCCGCAAGATCTCTCGCGTCTACGAATCCACCAACAGAATACTGCTAGAATCCCGAATGCTCGTTCGTGATCTTTTTGACCAAAGCGTGTCCCTTCCCGACCCCGCGCTTCCCGAGGATGGCGGCGCGCTGGATGGCGGCGCGCTGGATGGCGGCGCGATCCAGGCCTCTCGCGGCGCCGACGTCCCGCCCGAGCTCGTTAACGTCACGAACGTGGACTCGCTCGCCGGTTCCTGGCATGGAGAGTCGGGAATCGAAAAGGTAATGATACTGCGCGGCGGCCGGGGTGTCGCCGTATTCTCCAGCGGAGTGTCGATTTCCCTCGAGATCCTGCTTTCGGGCGACGACTTGCTCGTTCGGCAAAAGGGTTCCTCGACGCCCAGGCAATTCTCCGACCTTCCCGATGCCGTCGCCCAACAGGCGGCGAATATCGCGCCCCCGATCGAGTGGCGCTTCCGAATCACTCCCGACCAGAAAACCCTTTCGGGCACAAAAAAAGCCGTCATCTTTAAGAATGACGGCAAGAATATCCTTACGATGGAAAACTCGGATACGCGGGTCTCGTGGAGCCGCGAATAACGCGCTACCTTCCTTACGGCGCCTTCAGCGCCTCCGGGGCGACGTTTACCGCTCCCTGGCGGATGACGCGGTAGATTGGCCCCGTGGCGTCTATCAGCGTGGATGGCGCCCCAGCCTCGTGGTCCCCGTCATCGACTATCAATTCGGCCGAGTCGCCGAACGCGGCGCAGATATCGTCTATTTTCTTGATCGGCGGCTCACCCGCGCGGTTAACGCTCGTCGAATAGATCGGTTTTCCGCAGAGTTTTATAACCGATCGAAGCCATTCGTCCCCTGGACAGCGGTATGCGGTCGTCCCTCCCGCGCGATTACGCACGATAATCGTCACCGCTCCGGGCCAATAAGCGAGTAACAGCGGGTTAATCGCGTCCGCGCAGTGGATCCCAAGGTCGCTTGCGTCGGCGATAAGCTCGATAAACGGCTTTCCCTCGTCCCTTCCCTTGATCGCGTGGATCTTTCCCGATGAACCCGGAACCAAACCGGAAAAGCCATATATCGTATCCGTTGGAAGTATCGCGATTCCGCCGGACGTAAGGCAGTCCGCGGCCTTGCGGTTAGAATTCGGAGACTTCTTGTCGATTCTCATGATGTGCCCTCATTTTAAAGAAACGCAGCGACAAATAGGCGGCGATTGCGACCAATACGCCAAAAAACTTGCAAATCCATTCCGGTACGAAAACGGGTTTTTCGATCGTTATCGCCTCGCCTGTCGCGAATTCGCGGTTTATCCCCCCGGAATACCCGGCAAGCTTGATAAGCCGCTCGTCATTGGCGACGTAGCCGAGCTCATGCGCGTAGACGCTAATGGTGTCGGGATTGGCCTGCAGGTTTTTGAACTCCCCGTCGAGCCGAGCGTTAGTCGCGTATAGCCCGTCAAGGCTTTTGCTGAGGACGGCTTTCTGGGCTTCCATTTGAGACATCGGCCAAAGCCCGCGCGGCCCAAGGCATACGGTCAACGCGCAGTACGCGAGCGTTCCGAGGAATACCGGAAGTATTATTTTAAAGAGTCTCATACCCATTAAGTAACGGCAGTCTGTACGATAACCTTGAATTGATTTGACAGGATAAAAACGGTAGGATACCCTTCATTATATATGCGTACCTGCCGATAAAGAAGAGAGCGACCACTATGATTTCGGGAGAATTGCATGACATCTGAATTTGATAAAGACGAAATTAACGACTCTTCTTTTCCGATCGATTTCAATGACGATTCTACGTCCCTTGACATGTTCGGGGTATGGGTTAAGCGCGGTCCCCGGAGCGCGTCTCAGGCGTCGCCGGCCGTGGCTCCCGCAGGGCTTGATGAGCCGACGCCCATGAATGCGTCGCCGTCCGATCGCGATTTTGTCGATTTGTCCGATTTACCCGAATTGCCCGATTTTGGGGAACCCATTCCCGATGAGGGCGAGCTGGCGCAATCCGCGATAATCGAACCGTTAATGGATGAACCAGCCATAGTCGAATCCGCAATATCGGAAGAGATCGTGTATCCCGAAGTCAATGAACTTGAATCCGAGCCGGAACCTGAGTTGATCCCTGAACCCGAACTCGCGCAGGACGATCTGATGGAGATCAATCTTGACGAATTTCTCGGCGCGGGGGCCGAGATAAGCGAATCCGCGATAAATGACGAGACTATTCAGACAGAGCCAAGTAAAACGGTCGAAGAGACGATTATCCCCGAGGAAATCGTTGATTTCGGGGTTGTCGAAGAGCCTGTAGCCCCTGAAGAGATGGAAATCTCATTCGATTCCGCCGACGAGATGGGCATTCCCTCCTCGCTTGACGAGATTGAGTCATTGAAGGAACCGATCGAAGAAGCCGATTTCTCGCTTCCCGAGAAGGATAATCTACCGTCAGACGACGATTTCAGCAGTTTCCTCGACGACCTTAATTCGGGCTCGATCGTGGATTCTTCCGCCGAACCTCGACCCGCATCCACGTCAACCTCAGTCGCGGACGATCTCGATCTTGACTCTTTCATCAATTCAGTCAACGAAACGGGCAGCTCGTCGCATGAGGATTCCGAAAAGGTTTTTTCCGATACGGAACCGGTTGATATCGAGCTTGAGTTCGACGAATCGTATATCGAGGATGTCCAGAAAATAAAGGCAGCCGGCGCCGCAAGCTCGGATTCGGAATTCTTCAATCAGGATTTTGGGGTCGAGTTAATCGATGAGACCGGAGGTTTGTCAGATAACTCGGCAGATGGAATATTCGAGTCGGTTTCGGATATCCCCTCCATGGAGGGCGGTAATTCCAAGGAAACTTCGGACTCTTCGTCCCTGGGCATCGAGACGACGAACGAATTCGACGATCTGCTCAGTTCTCTCGATCTTTCGCCTACTCCGTCGATGGCCGTAAAGAGCGAGGCAAAGCCCACCGCTCAGTCGAAGAAAGCGCGATTCGACCTCGTAGTGACCGATGAGGGCGATGAATCGATAACCTCTAACGTTACGGAAACCGCGACGGATGAGGATCTCGAAGTATCCTTGACGGGCGATCAGACCGTAAAGCATGTCGAGCAAAGCCCTGCCAAAGTACAGGCCCAAGCCCCTTCTTCCGCGTCGATTGAGGAGGAACTCGCCGATTTTTTCGTCAAAGATGAGCTCCCCGCTGAGAGTCCAGTCGAATTCTTGCCGGAAGACCATGAGCCTATGATAGAAGATAATCTTGATATTCCCGAAATAAGGGATTACAATGAAACGAATTCCGGCGAAAACTGGGTTGCCCCCGAAGTCGTACCCGGGGAGGAAGAAGTGTCCCTCGATTTTGACGATATCAGCGCGCTAGAGAAGGATTTAAATGAAGCGAATCTCGAGCCAGGAGAAACTCAATTGACAGCAAACGATAAATCTACGGAATTGCTGATGAAAATCGCCGATGAGCTCTCATCCATCAAAATTGAGCTTTCGACTCTTAAAACGGAGCTCGCGAACGTTAAGCCCGTTTCCGGTGACAAGCTTGATACCAATGTCGTAGATGAGCAGAATTCCGAGAATTCGGGATTCTTTACCGATGACGATACGGACGAAACCATCGCCCTTACCGGCGACGAACTGAATAATATTCTTATTACCGCGGATTTCACCGAGGAAAAGAACGCGGACGCGGAAATGGCGGCGGAAGCCGAATCCCCCGAAGCGGATATTCTCGCTTCGATTCCCATGGAAGCGCCTGTCGAGGAAGCGGTTATCGAGCAATCGCCGGTTGAGGAAAC
>DAOPXQ010000008.1:15180-21412 GCA_035352395.1 Treponemataceae bacterium
AAGAACTGGAGATTCCCGAGATCCTTCCCGAAACGGCGATCGACGCCGTTCCGATCGAATCCCCAATTCCAGGCGTGGAAGTAGCGCATGTCACTACCCTTGCCGAGGATACAAGCTATCTGGAAGGTTCTGAAGTCGTCGAGACTGATTTTGATAATGTCGCCATCGAGGAACCTGAGCTCGAGATCATAGACTTCGATGACGAAAAACTCGAGGAACCCGAGCTTACAGAGTTTAACCTCGATTTGACTGAAATCGAAGCATCTTTGCCCGCCGAACAGGAAGTATCCGTCGATGTTCCGGTTATGGAACAGTTTGTCGAGACCGCGCCCGTCCAGGAGGTTGCGTCCTTCGAAACCATTCCTGTAGAAGCCGCTCCTGCAGAAGCCACTCCTGCGGAAGCGCTGCCCATGGACGTAGCCATCCCGGAGATTGCCGCCTCTACTGGCGTTAAGACCCTACCGATAGAGTTGAAGGACGAGATCAAGTCGGTTCTGTCATACATGGATCAGTTGCTGGAAAGCCTCCCCGAGGATAAGATCGAGGAATTCGCGCGATCCGAGCATTTTGAGGTGTATAAAAAACTGTTCGAGGAATTGGGTATTTCCTGATCATGGGTTTGTTCGAGCGCGCCTCCATGAGGCATCTTCCTGAAACGCGAGAAGATGCATCAAAAAAAAAAACAGGCTTACTGGACCATGTAGCGAAGCTCTGCGGCTTTGACGCCGTCAGGGCTTCGTTTTCGTCGTTCATGGACAGCGTACGCGCCGAACGGGGCGGATTGCTTTATTTTGCCGAATCCGAACGCGCAACGATGCTTTTCTCTCGCGGATTCGATCTAACCACCATCCATAGATTCGCGCCGGAACGTTCCCAGCTTGACGAGATCGCGCGTTCCGGTGAATGGGGTACTTATTCAAAGGATTCCGGCTTGGAATCCTTTATCCCCTTCTTTTCATCCTCGGAATACGAAAGCCTCACGGCAATTCATCTTCGCGCGGTCGAGTTCTTAGATCGCACCGCCATTATCGTTCTCGCGGAATCCCTGAAGGACGCGAACCGAAGCCGGTTTGACGAGACAACCTCCGAATCGGCATTCGACGCGCTTTCTTCATCATTAGGCGAAAACCAATCCACGCTCGACGCGCTCGCGAAGAAAAGCATCGCGCGTCAACTGCCCGATTCGCTCAAGGAGCACGCATCGGCCGCGTTGGACTCGGGAAAAACCGGTTATCTTTTGCGCGTTTCCTTCTCGGGCCTTTTCCCTGATTCCGAAATCGTGCATCTTGATCCCGAAAGCGAGATTGTCTACGCGACCGTAAAGAATCGAATTCTCAGGCAGACCGGATCGATGAATCTCGTGACCGTCTCGGAGAATAACGATTTGCGCATCGCGCTTTTTTCCGGCGCGCCCATCGACCTTAATCTATATTTTACCCAACTCATGAAGCCCTTGGAAAAAACGCTCGGGTTCGAGCGAATCGGCAAGATCAGTCTGGCCGTTCACGGAGCCGCCACGGAGTTACACGGGATACTATCTTTCCTTAACGGGGAAAATTGATGTCCGGCGATTCTCGCCCGATTCATCTTCATTCAGAATATAATCCATCGAGGGAAGCGGCGCGCTTCGTCGAGGCGCAGGACTTTCCGTTCGCACCGGCGATCGTCGTCGTTACCGAACCCGGCGAATCGTACCTGGCGGGAGAGTTTCGCTCAAGGTTTCCCCTTGCCCGACTTATCGCCATTCGATATCAGGAATCGCTATTCCGCGACACGGATCGTTTGTGGGACGCGGTTTGGCGCCCTTCTTCAGGGATGCCCGTCGAATCCTTTTTATTCGGATTGATTCCGGACGAGGTTTTACCGATGACGGTCTTCCTGTCCTGGAAGCCCTCGGATTCGATTTGGCCCGAGTCCGCGAACGCGGTATGGTCGGGAATAGCCGCGACGTTGAGGATGCAGCGATCGGTAATGGGCACTCGCAGTCATTTTGGCAAGCGATGGTTCGCCAATATGGTCCGTAATGCCGCGCTGCTTGAACGGCCCATTGAGCCTATTCAAACGCGGCGCCCCGTTTTGTTGGCCGCCGCTGGACCTTCGCTCGAGTCGCAATATCCAATCCCGGAGAACCGCTTTTTCGTGATGGCCGTTTCGGCGTCCATGGCGTCCCTGCTACATCATGGAGCGATGCCGGATATGTGCGTCGCGACGGACGGCGGTTATTGGGCCAAGGAACACCTTCGTGGAATTCCCGAAAACATTCCGGTCGCCTTCCCGCTTGAGGCCATGGTTCCCGTCGAGGTTCTTGAGCGAAATCCCGTCGTTCTCCTGGATTACGGGAGCGAGCTCGAGCGCGCGCTGCTTTCGTTCGTCGGCGTGGAAAGCATGCGCGCGAAAAGGAACGGAACGGTTTCGGGCACGGCGGCGGAACTCGCGCTTAGCATAACCGATAAAAACGTCTACGCTGCCGGTCTCGACCTCATGTGCGGTCCCGCATATTCGCACGCGCGCCCCTACTCGTCGGACATCCGTACCGACGTTGGTTCTAGTAGGGTTAATCCCTTGTCAGGAGCGCTTTATGAGCGGAACCGGGACGATCAGTCGCTAAGCCTCTACGCTTCGTGGTTTTCGTCGCGCGACGCGTTTTTTCGCGAGCGGTTTATGCGGCTTGAGCCGGAAGGCAGAAAACTTGGGGGCATTCGCACGGTATCGATCTCGGAAGCCGTACGGGATTGCGAGGTATGCGCTTCCGCGACGGAAAAGCGCGTATTGGAGGAATCGCGGCCAAAGACAACAAGGCGCGAGGAAATCGTAACTTGGCTTCGGGACTGCGAGGACGTTCTCGTTCGTAATTCGGGTTCCCTTTCGTTTTTCGCTCTGATGGACGAGAACCCGCTTATGAACGAGCTTCTTCAAACGGTAGCATACGGCCAGTATCTTAAATGCGTGAAAGCCAATCGTTCGGTAGGGTCCCGCGAGGAGAAACTGACCGCGACCGCAGCGGCATGCGATGACGCCGTTTCCGCGCTGCGGAAAAACATCGCAAGGCTGGTCTCGCCGTGATCAACCCCGTCTTCGAGAAAAACATAAAGGCCCTGGGCCAGCGCAGATCGAACCTCGTGCCTCCCATTCTTGCCGCGACATCCGATCCTCCCGTGTATTCGCGGCGAATCGCGAAGAACGGCCAGGCGGTTCCAGCGTTCGCCGACGGCGTGTCGTGCAATTCGATGTATGATCCGGGCCGCGAGGCCGCGCAAATCGCAAAAGACTGCGCGGATTCGGGCTGCGTCGTGTTCGCTGGGCTTGGCGGCGGGTATCACGTGCGCGAATTCCTTAGGGCAAACCCCGTCGCGCGCTGTTTGGTAGCCGAGTCCGGTTTTTCCGCCTTTAGATCACTCCTTGAGACCGTGGACGTTTCCGATGTGCTCGCAAGCCCGCGAGTCGCAGTAATTCCGGATTGCGCCGACGAGTCCATCCCAAAGCTGATCGCGTCCTCGTATCTTCCCGCCCTGCACGGGAATTTCCGCGTAGTTTCCTTAAGACCCTGGCAAATGCATAACGAGGAATCGTTTCGGGCGCTTGGCGCCCTCGCGAAACGCGGACTGGAAATCGTCTCCGCGGATTACTCCGTTCAGGCCCATTTCGGTAGGCTTTGGATGCATAATATAATGCGGAATCTACAGATGCTTTCGCAGGCGAACCGCGCGTTGCCGGAATTCGACACGGGGAAAAAAGCCGTCGTCGGGGCGGCGGGCCCGGGCCTTGAGGATTCGATTCCCGACCTTCGCGAGCGAAGGTCCTCATACGTCATATTCTCGACGGACACCGCGTACGGGACGCTCGTGGCCAATGGCATCGTTCCGGACGCGTTCGTCAGCATCGACGCGCAACTGATCTCCGCGCGGCACGCGATGCACGGGCTGAAGCCCTCGGTGACCGTAATAATGGATCTCTGCGGGAATCCCGAGATAGCGCGCGTCGCGAAGGCCGCGGGCTGCGAGCTTATCATTACCGCGGGGAGTCACCCACTGGCGAAATACGCAATGAGCGTCAGTCCCTTGCCTGAAATGGACACGTCGTCGGGGACGGTCACGGTCGCGGCGCTCGACGCGGCGCACTCGTGCGGCTTCAGCGACGTCATGACGGTCGGGGCGGATTTCGCGTACGTGGCAGGAAAGCCCTACGCGCGCGGAACGTATCTCGAACGGCAGTTCTACCATACCGCGACGAGGCTCGTCCCCGCGGAAACGTCCTATGACGCGATTATGTTCAGGACGCCCGTGCGCGCGCGGAGGGATACTGGCGGGATAACGTATAACACTGACGTGCTTGACCGTTATTCCGCGGCGTTCGCGGCGTATCGCGGCGGTAACAGATGGACCAAGGCGATGTTCAGCCCCTTTCCCTATGAGCGTTTTCTAAGCCTCTATACATCCGGGGTTTCGATCCTCCTGAGCGACACGTCGGGCGACGACACGATCCTGTTTACCCTTTTGCCGTTCGTCGCCTGGCGCAGGTCGCGCGAGGACGAAGAATGGAAGGCCACCGGTATCGCCGGCGCGCTTCGCCTTGCCAGCGGCCTGATTGCGGGATATACTGGGCTATCATGAATAAGAAGTTTATCACCGGGTATGGCATCGGGGCATTCCTTGTCCTTGCCGCGGCGATCGCGTGGTTCTCGTGCGACATCGCGGCAAAATCGCGCATAGGAACCGCAGAGGCGGAAAAGACGTTTGGATGGCTCGTTTCCCGAACGCAGGAAGCCTCTTTGCAAAACGGCTTCATGAGCGATGCCTTCATAAAATCCATGACCGAGACTTGCGCCGCCTCGCGGACCTTGTCCACGTTCGTCATCGAGACGACCGGCGGTACGGTATATAATTGGTCGGACGGCACGGCGGAGGCGGATTCCGGCTGCACCGGAATTCTCCCAAGGCCGGGGAAAGCCTCGGTATTTTCCCGCGCATACAGCTCGAATCTTGACCTTGGAAGCGGCGTTTCGCCATCTGTGGTCGTAACAGCGACCATCACCGTTTTGCTTCCCGAGGAAATATTCGCGGCGAGCCGAAACGCCTTTATCGTCGTGCTCGCCCTCTTTTTCCTGACTCTCATCGTGATACTGGCGGGACGACAATCAACAATCAAGAATAAGCCAATCGACGTGAATATCCCTCGGGACGCAGAACCTGCTTTTAACGCCATTCTCGACGATACGGCGATGTCAATGGACGACGTTCGAAGCGATGAAGAAGACTTCGTCGCGCCCGAGGTTCCCGCAGCGCCAATAGAAGACGCGGATTACGGCAAGAACGAGTTTGAGGTACCGTCAACCGACGGTGCGCAGCAAGGCGCGCCAGAAGGCTCTCAGGGGGCTCGTCCAGAGGGACTGTTTTCGCCGGTTACGGGACTCGGTTGGGAGGCCTATCTTTCTGAGCGTCTTGAGGCCGAGCTCGTTCGCGCGGCCTCGTCTGAACAGGACCTTGCGCTGATCGTACTTCGCGTTCCCTCGCTCGCCCATACCGATCTCATCTCGCGGAAAATCGCCGAGGAGCTTCTCGAGGTTTTCAGGTTTAGGGATATGGTGTTCGAGTTTGGGTCGAACGGATTCGCCGGCATTCTTCAGAACGTTAATCTCGATCAGGCCATGAAAGCGGCAGACGATCTGTACTCCAGGATCGACGGAGTCCTTATGGATAACGGATTTACCGGGCAAATGACGATAGGGATCACCACGCGAACCGCGCGGCTCCTTCCCGCGTCAAGGATGATCGAGGAAGCCGTCGGCGCCGCGCAAAAGGCGCTTGAGGAACCTAACCTGCCGATCGTCGCCTTCCGGGCGAATCCCGATAAATACCGCGAGTTCCTTGCCGGTAACGCGTAGGTAAATTAGCTCGTAAGTTAGTGGTATGGAGCTTATTTGCCCAGGGCGCGCAGAATGCCTTGGGCTCCCCATGCGCTGACGTACCAAGCACTCTTAGTCCGTTCATCGACTATGACGAGCCCGTTGTCCGCGGGGTATATGTTAAGCCTTAATGTCGAAAGATCGCCAAACTCGAGCGACATCGCGTTCGCGGGATTTTCGTAGGTGACTGTCGGCGCCGCGTCCTGACAAGTAAGCGAAGTTAAAGCCTCGACAAGAGTTTGCGCGCCATCCCTTGAGAGCGTTTTCCTTTTACCGCCCGCTTCGACGATTGCCCTCTGTACGGCCGCTTCTGCCTCAAGCCCCTTAAAT
>DAOPXQ010000009.1:0-17017 GCA_035352395.1 Treponemataceae bacterium
CTCTACGCGAAGAAGCGCAATCCCGCGGAGAAAGCGGCCAAGTGACGATGAAGGCGAGCACGGGGAGTAATCCCCGCGCCCGCAATGCATACCTGCGCGAAACTTCGCGCTTCGCGAAACTCCGCACTTCGACGTTAGTTGATCGGCGCGTTCAGCGTTTCAAGGTCTTCCGCGGATAGCGTAAAGTCGACGGAAGCGAGATCTTCCTTCAGGTGCTCCAGCTTGCTCACCGCGACGAGCGGAATGACCGGCGGGGTGTTCTGCATCATCCAGGCATAGACTACCTGATTGACGGTCATACCGTTCCGGCCCGCGATAGACTGAAGCCGCGCCCTCCGCGCCGCGTTCTGCGGACGGTCGAAGTTTTTGAGTTTGTCGATTTCCGAAGCCTTGTGGGGTTGCGTGTACGAACCCCAAAGCAGCGGCGTATAGCCGAGAAGCGCGACCTGGTTGCCGGAGTTCGCGTAATCAAAAAGCTCCGCGCCCATCTGATCACCCATCCCGGTATTCGCGAACTTCTCCGTCTGCAAATAGGTGTTGAACATCTGAACGGCCTTATACTCGGGCCAACCGTGCTCGGCGCTCAGGGTCCTCGCGCGGGCGAGCCGCCAAACCTTGAAGTTCGAGCAACCGATGTACTTGGCCTTGCCCTGGCGAACGACCTCCGCGAACGCCTCGAGCGTCTCCTCCTGATCCACGCGCCTGTCGTCCACGTGAGCGTACAAAAGGTCGATCTGATCGACCCCGAGTCGCTTCAGGCTGCCGTCGACCGCCGCGAGAACGCTTTTCCTAGACAAGCCCTCGGTCAGGTCGGACCAGGGATCGCCGGGATACGAGTAGAATTCGTCGCGGCTGACCTTCGGGAAGGCTCCGAGTTTCGTCGCGATGAAAAGACTATCGCGGACCTTACGCTCCTTCAGCCATTCGCCGATCACGGTCTCGCTCTCGCCGCCCTTGCCGCCGGCGTCCCAGAATGAGTAGTTGTTCGACGTGTCGAGGAAATTACCGCCGACCCCCGCGTAGTAGTCGAGAATTTCGAATGAGCGCGCCCGGTCGAGCTTGCTCCCGAAGGGAAGGCATCCCAGAGCCATCGCGCTGACGCGCGTATTCGTGTCCGCAAATCGTACTTGTTTCATGTTCATCCTCCATGACGCAAAGATATACGGGCGGAAGCTGCGCCGTTAGCGCCAGTTATGCGAAAGTTTTACGAACCACTTGTCCCAAAGCGAAAAGCGCGTGTAGCATATGCGTATGTACGGAATCGCGTTCGACGATGAATCGTCGCTCAGTCAATATCGACAGCTCGTGGATCAATTGCGCGCGCGGATCTCGGACGGGTCCATCCCCGGCGGGGCGCGGCTCGCGTCGACCCGTGAGCTCTCCGAATCGCTCGGGATCGCGAGAAGCATCGTGCTCGAGGCGCTCGACCAGCTGAAGATGGAAGGCTTCCTCAGAACGGAACGGGGATCGGGCACCTACGTCCGCAAGGACCTCGTGTGGGACGGAGGGTCGGCGGCGTCGGCGCTCTCGTACGGCGGCCCGCGCGGCAATTCGCCCGACGCGGGGCAAAAGCCCGCGCTCTCCTTCGCGCCCGGGCTTCCCGACCTTTCGCTCTTTCCCCGGCGACAATGGGCGCAATGCTATAAGGACGCGATCGAGTACGCGACGAACGACGACCTTTCGTACAATCGCCCGTCGGGCCGATGGGACCTCCGACAGGCCATCGCGAGGCATTTGCTCGAGACGAAGGGAATCCGCGTCGGCCCTGAACGCGTCATCGTGACCGCGGGCTCGTCGCAGGCGTTCGCGATGCTCGCGAGCCTGTTCAATCCGCCGCGCGTCGTCATGGAAGACCCGCAGGCGCCGTTCGTCCGCCGCATTTTCCAGGGTCTCGGGGCGGAGATGACCTACGTGCCCGTCGACGACGAGGGAATCGTGCCCGAGCTAATACCCGACGCGCGGCAAGACTTTATTTACGTCACGCCGGCCCATCAGTTTCCCGTCGGGGGAACGCTCTCGGCCGCGCGGCGCGTCGCGCTCCTTCAGCGCGCCCGCGAGATCGGCGCTTGGGTGATCGAGGACGACTTCGACAGCGAGTACCGCTACGAGGGACATCCGGTGGCGCCGCTCCATACCCTCGCGCCCGAGCGCGTGGCGTACGTCGGGACGTTCAGCAAAAACGTGAGCCCCG
Source organism: Treponemataceae bacterium (assembly GCA_035352395.1). GTDB lineage: Bacteria > Spirochaetota > Spirochaetia > Treponematales > Treponemataceae > Teretinema. Next base: position 2,192 of record DAOPXQ010000009.1, read on the forward strand.
CGCTCAGAATCGGGTACGCCATATTGCCGCCCGGCCTACAGGCGGGCTTCAAGACGCTCAAGCGCAGATGGGATTTGTGGAACGAGGGGCTTCAGCAAAAGGCGATGGCCGCGTTCATCGAGGGAGGGCACCTTGAGCGACATCTGCGTCGATGCCACCGGTTATACCGCGAAAAAAACGCCTTCCTGAAAAAACTCGTGGAGGACAGCCTCTCGCCGGGATGGACCGTGATAGGCGCGACGACCGGCATGCATCTCGTGCTGCGGCGCCGCGCGAACGGGGCGAGCGGCGCGAACGATGCTGGTGGCGCGAATGGGCCAAACGGCGCGCAGACGATCGTCGAGGGGCTAGCCGCGCGCGGCATAGAGATCGAGCCGGTCTCCGCGTATTGCAGGGAGAATCCCGGCTTCGGGGATTGCCTGATCGTGGCGTTCGCGAATCGAACCGAAGAAGAGCTCAAACTCCTCGTCGCGGCCCTGGCGGACCTATCAAAATAATAGCGATTGGCCGACGGAATCCTTCACGGTAACTTTCTGGAATTTCCCGCCGGCGCTCACCCACCATACCCCGTTCGGCACGTAGCAGGATAGGTTGCCCTTGTCCGACGTCACGAGCGGAACCCGCGTCGCGCAACCGCGCACGGTCGTTCCCTCGAGGACGCCGCCCTCGTATAGCGTGACGGCCGCGCTCGCGGGCGTCTTGCCCTTCCCCTTTACCGATACGGTAAACGAGGGTTTCTTTTGCCACGCGGGATCAAGTCGCGAGGGGCCCACTCCGTCGAGGGACCAACGCTCAAGGCGATACGAGCCCTTCTCCGCGAGGCACATGTCAAGGGAGGTAATACCCTCGCCCGATAGGACGTACAGACCCTTGACGGGGCTTGAGACCGTCGGCTTCTTGCCATCGCTCGCGCGGAACGTCGGTTCCGAGGATAGGGCTCGCGCCGACATGTCCACTATCCAATGCGCGCCGTTCGGATCCGCGTTCTTAAAGAACGAAAGCCAAGCTTCAGACTGGTTCTGCTTCAGCCTGTCCGCGACGGCGAGCTTCGCGCCCGGCAGCGCGCCCTCTTGGACGTAACCGTCGGGCCACCGCAGCCACACGTTCCCCGGCGGGCCATAGAGGGCGACGTTCCAACCGGTATCGGCGGTGAGGGGAATCTCCTCGATCGCGAATTTACCGGCCTTCACCGCCGGCGAGAGAATCTTCGGATACTGATTTACCGCGGCCGAAACCCTCAGGCACGAAGCCGCCTCCGGTTTCAGGTCCAGTATCTCGGGCCCCGCCCCGGACCTCGAGAAGCCGCCGGTCCAATACATGCCTTGCTTGCGGTAGGTGAACGAGCCACGCGCCGCGTCCGCCATGCGGAGAACGAGATAACCCTGACCGTCGAACGCGGGAGTGATCTGCGCGCCGTCGACCGACAGGGCGATCGTCGGGGCCGAGCCTTTTTCCTGCGAGCCTTTAAGCGAAACGCACAGTAGGTCGGCGGGGTCCGGGAAAAGCATGCGCAGGGCGGTCTTGCTCCGCTCGAGAAATGCCGCGCCGCCGGGATTCGCCGCGACCGACTTCCACGAGTCATCCGACGAGCCGTTCACCGCGCGCTCCGAGAGGATCGCGGCGCCCATCGGCGAACCGTCGGTCGAAATTACGTACTTTCCATCGTCCACGAACAGCATGAACTGCGCGCCGGTACGCAGGGGAATGGATTCCACGCGTACCATGCCCTCTTTTTTCGCGGGAAGGAGGAGTTTGACGGAATCGGGAGCCCCGCGCGACGAGTACCTGCCGCTTCCCGTGCCGCACGGGAATCCCCTGTCGGAAAGATTGAATGACTGGGAACTGCCGCCGTCCGCGTCAAGCGGCATGGCGCAAAGGATAAGCGTGCCCGAGCCGGCGAACGCGAAGGTGTATTCGCGCGCGGGGTCAAGCCGCTTGCCGATAAACGTACCGTTACCGCATCCCACGAGCGCCGTGACCGAGGAATCCACCCGATCGATCGCGTACGCGAGGGCGTCCCTCACGGGCTTACCGCCGCGAAACACGCGATACGCCACGGATGATTTCGTGCCCCATTTAAATAAGCCGTTCGTGGCGCTTAGGGTCCGCACGTCGATGGTCGCCGGGTTATACTCGCGCGTCCCGTTTGGCAAAGGCGCGACGTAATCGATATTAGCCTTATTCTGATTATCGGCGACGCATAGCCACGCCTCTCCCGAATCCACCAATACCCGCCGATCCGAGGGCTGCAGCTTCCAGGGGACGGCGCCCGGGCACTCCGGGTCATAGAGATAGAGCGAGGGCGGCGAGTACTCGAGGGGAATGGGCCCCGTAAGGCGCGTCGGCCTCAGGTCCGAAAGGCGGATCTCAAGATCGGCGCGCTTGCCTTCCTCGATCGGGCCGACCTTCCTGATGACGTTGACCCCGCCGACGGTCGCGTGAAGGGAATAGGCCTTTCCGGCGGTCAGGCCGTCCGCCGTAAGGTAGCCCTCGGGTCGAACGGTAAAGCGTATCTCGCGGGCGCCGTCAAACAAGCTCGCGAAGGACACGATGCCCGAATCGGCGACGCCGGTCCTGTCGCGCGCGACGAGAGTCATCCGCGAAACGCCCGCGTCGGAACGCTCGCGCTCAAGCGCGGCCGCGAGGGCCGTTTCCCGCGCCTCGGCGTCCGCGAGGCTTACGAACTGCCCTCCCTTATAGGAAAGCGATCGCGTTTGATCCCCGACGTTAACGGTCACCGTCTCGCCGTCGAGCGGCTTCCCGTCTGGATCGATAAAAAGCAAATGGACGTATCCGCGCGAGTCCGTGGTCAGCGTCTTCGAGACGCCGCACGCCGCGGCCTCGACCTTCGCGCCTGGCGCGGGCTTTCCCGACGAGGGATCGCGAACCATCGCGTGCATGGCCGCGCTGCTTCCAAAATCAAGATCTACCTTGAGCATCCCCTCCGGAGCGTTCTTGACCCTCGCGAGCGCGAAGTAAGCCCTATTCGTCGACGATAAAAGCTCCTCCCCGGAAATCGGCCATTCGATCTTCGGCGCGAAATACGCGATCCAGGATGATCCCGGAAACCGCGCCATGACTCGCTTTTCGTCCGTTTCGATATTCACCGAGTTTTTGTCGCCGCAGCTTTGCCACCCGTGGCCGAGCGCGCTATCGCCGTTGAAGCTATGGCCCGGGTCAAGCGCGATGCCGGATTTCTCGAGCCGGTTCACCGGAGTGATGCCGGAACCGTCGTCAGCTATCGCGCGAACCGCGATGGCTCGGCGGACGGATTTCCCGGATTCGGCCCCGCGGTCGCCCGCGACCATATACGTCGTCCAATTCGCGGGTTCCGAATCGTATCCCGTCACGTACGCGTTCGCGTTTCCCCGATACTGCGCGAGGTACTTACCGGTAAAATTGATTAAATGAAAGGGATCGATAAAGCCGTTCGTGGATTGCGGGTCCACGCAAAGCCATCCGATACCGGGATAATAGTAACGGACGAACGCATGCCCCCCGCCTTCGTCGTCAAAGCCCCAGCCATTGCCGGGCGGAATATATCCGCTGATGTACTGCGCGGGAATACCCGCCTCGCGAAACAGCGCGACCGCGAGGGATGCGTAGCCCTCGCAATAGGCTCGCCCGTTCCGCGCCACGTCGAGCGGGTCGGTCGACGTTCCGAGGCTATAGGACACGTTCTTCCGCATCCAGACGCATAGGCGCTCGACAGCGAGTTCCACGGTCGCCGCGTCGCCGACGATGGAACGCGCGAGTTCCGATAGCTGGGTAGACTTCGCCTCGTCGCCCTCGTACCAACGGCGAATGGAAGACTCCGCGCCCTCGGGCGGGGAGGCGGGCAGCGTCGCGCCCTTATGCGTGTCGACCAAGCGAGCGACGGACCGCACGATCACTCGCCCGTCCCCAAGGTCGCGCCAGACCGTTATTTCATTGGAGGCCATATGGATATTGGGACGATACGAGTCCTCGCAAACGGCGAAATATTCCCATTCGCCTCGGGCGAACCATGACTCCGCGAACAGCGCGCAAGAAGCGATCGAGATCGCGATAACGACGCATATACGCTTAGTTAAGTGATTTTTCACAATATCTCCATTTTATCACATCTTGTAGATCTTTCCAGAGTGTCGACGAGCACGAACGGGCTGAATAACAGTATATTTTCACAGGAGGCTGTATGGCACGAAAAACTGAACCGTTGACGATAAACGAAGCGCCCAAGGGCCAGGCGACGATTCCCGTCGGAGGAATGACGTGCGCCTCGTGCTCAGCCGCGGTCGAGCGCGCCGTCGGGAAGGTTCCCGGCGTACGACGCGTGTCGGTCAACCTCGCCACGGAGAGGGCTACCGTCGAATACGACCCCGAGACCGCGCGAATCTCCCAGATCAAGCAGGCGATCGTAAAGGCCGGATACATTCCGCTCGCGCTCGAGTCGGCCCAAAACGAACCAGACGCGCACGCGAAGGCAAAGAATCGCGAGATCGCCGTCATGCGCGCCAAGCTCGCCGTTTCAGCCGCGTTCGCGATCCCCCTGCTCTACGTCGCGATGGGACCGATGATCGGTCTCCCCATTCCGGCCTTCATGCATCACATGCATTATCCCCTTCGCTACGCGCTCATCGAGCTCGCGCTCGTCATTCCCGTCATCGCCGCCGGCTGGCGCTTCTACGCGGTCGGACTCAAGGCGATCCTTCACGGCGCGCCGAACATGGACTCGCTCATCGCGATGGGAACGAGCGCCGCGACCGCGTATAGCCTCTATGGCATCGCGCGGATCCTCGCGGGCGACGCGATGGCCGCCGACAATCTGTACTTCGAGACCGTCGGCATAATCATCACGCTGATCCTTTTGGGAAAAACCCTCGAGGCGATCTCCAAAGGGAAGACATCCGACTCGATCAAGAAGCTCGTCGCGCTCGCGCCCCGGACCGCGACGGTCATCCACGGGGACGACGAGATAGAGATTCCCGTCGGCGAGGTAGCCGTCGGCGACGTCGTGCTCGTGCGTCCCGGGGAAAAGATCCCGGTCGACGGGGAGATCGTCGCGGGAACGACATCGATCGACGAGTCGATGCTCACGGGCGAAAGCATGCCCGTGGACAAGGGCATCGGCGACCGCGTCGTGGGCGCGTCGATTAACGGTAATGGCTCCATAAAGTTCCGCGCGACCGGCGTCGGGGCGGATACGGCGCTCGCGAGGATCATCAAGCTCGTCGAGGACGCGCAAGGATCCAAGGCCCCGATCGCCGCGCTCGCGGACGTCGTCTCGGGATATTTCGTTCCGATCGTCTTCGCGATCGCCCTCGCGTCCGCGATCGTTTGGCTCGCGCTCGGCGCGGGCATTCCGTTCGCCCTTACGGCGTTCGTCGCCGTCCTCACCATCGCGTGCCCATGCGCCCTCGGGCTCGCCACGCCTACCGCGATCATGGTGGGCACCGGCGTCGGCGCTGAGCGCGGGATACTTATTAAGTCGGGCGAAGCGCTCGAGGCCGCCCGCTCCGTTAACACAGTGGTCTTTGACAAAACCGGAACGATCACGAAGGGCAAGCCGGAGGCGACCGATGTTTCACCGGCGGCCGGTTTCGACGAGGCAGAGTTCCTCTCCTGGGCCTCTGCGGCCGAACGCGGGTCCGAGCACCCACTCGGGGAGTCGATAGTGCGCGCCGCGGACGCGCGCGGCGTCTTAAGGCGCGAGGCGACCGACTTCGCGGCGATCGCGGGATTCGGCGTGCGCGCGACCGTGGACGGAAAGATCGTATTGATCGGAAGCGCGCGACATCTTGCCTCCGAAGGCGTCGCGCCCGACGCGAACGGCGCGGCGCTCGCGGAACGATACTCAGGCGACGGAAAGACGCCGATGCACGTCGCGGTCGGCGGGACCTACGCGGGCGTCATCGCCCTAGCGGACGTCGTCAAGGAAACAAGTCGCGCCGCCGTCGACGCCCTCCGCGCGATGGGCGTCGAGGTCGTCATGATAACCGGAGATTCCCGCAAGACGGCGGAGGCCGTAGCGAGAAGCGTCGGTATCGATCGGGTTCTCGCGGAGGTTCTCCCCGGGGACAAGGCATCGGAAATCGCGAAATTGCAAGCGGAGGGAAAATCGGTCGCGATGGTCGGAGACGGGATAAACGACGCCCCCGCCCTCGCGCGCGCGGACGTCGGCATCGCGATCGGCTCGGGCACCGACGTCGCCATCGAGAGCGCGTCGATCGTGCTGATGCGGAACGACCTGATGGACGTGCCGGAGGCGATCCGCCTTTCGCGGGCCGTCATCCGGAACGTCAAGCAAAACCTCTTTTGGGCGTTCGGCTACAACGCGCTCGGGATACCGGTCGCGGCCGGGGTCCTCCACGCGTTCGGCGGCCCGCTCCTAAACCCGGCGCTCGCCGCGGCGGCCATGTCATTAAGCTCGGTGTCGGTATTGACGAACGCGCTGCGATTACGGAATTTTAAGCCCGCGCGGGCATATCGCGCGGAAAAAGGAAGGAATACCATGATGAAGAAGACGATAAAGATCGAGGGAATGAGCTGCGGCCACTGCGTCGCGAGGGTCAAGGCGGCGTTAAGCGCGCTGCCCGGCGTCGCGAAGGCCGACGTGGACCTCGCGACGAAAAGCGCGGCGGTGGAAGGCGAGGGCCTTTCCGACGCCGCGCTCAAGTCCGCCGTCGAGGGCGCGGGCTACGAGGTCACGTCTATCGAATAAGCGGCCCGAAAGGGCTCAGTCGCTTACGTACTGAATGTCCATGAAGCGATCGGCGGCAATGAACTTGTCGCCGGAGACATACATGGTTTCGTATCCGTTCCCGCTCCCGCTTCCCAGGCTTCTCGCGGAGAGGACGTTCGGCGCGGCAGGGTCCTGCGCGTCGATAACGGCGAACTTCATGTCCCTGTTGTACGCGAAGCAATAGTTGCCATCCACGCGCAGGCGATCCGCTTCCCAGGTGGTTGCTGAGCCAAGCGAGTACTCCGCGCTGACCCCGAGAAAGGCGGGAGTAGCGGGGACGCTTACGCTCACGATAAGGAGCTTGCACCCACCGGAACTTCCTCCGACCTCGATATAGGCCTTACCGCCCTGGATAACCATATCCTGGCAGTAGGTATAATTCGAGTCTTCGGGATAGCCATTGGCCGCGTAGTCGAGGCTCCCAAGCACGACTGGCGCCGAAGGCGCGGAGACATCGTATACGACCAGCTTGAAGCCGCTCGAAACGTACAGCTTTCCGTCGGCGGCGACGAAACAGCCATGTTGGAACGCGGTCGAATTCGAGAAGGGTCCGGCGATCGTGGCAGTGCGCGAAGGCGCCGAGGGAGTCGAAACGTCGACTACGTGGATGGCGTTGAAGGCCCTGACGAACAGAAAGCTGCCGCTCGCCGCGATCTCGGCCCCGGAACCTGCGCTCATGTTGGGAAGGGAAAGCATACTCGCGGGAGCGGAGGCGAGCGAGAACTCGCCCGCGGACTCGGTGACGCCCACAAGCTTGCTGCCGTTCACGAGCCAATAGGTGGATCCCGCTTTGACCGCGGTATACTGCTGCGTCGGGGGAATTCCGCTCATCACCCCACCCGAGAACTTCTTGAAGTACGTTACCTCGCTCGCGGAGGGATCGGTAAGGTCCTGGCGAATAACGGACAGGTCGGAATAACTGTCGATCGCGAAAAAGAGCGCGCTGGTTGCGTCGACATAGCTATACGAAGACTCATACGAGAAGGTAAACGGAGTCCCAAAAACCGGGGCCGTGGGGTTCGAGACGTCAAACAGGCATCCGATCCCCTTCCCTGAATCCCAAACCATGTATTCCGTGGCAGAGACCCGCGACCATCTTCCCAACCCGACGCGCGCGGGTACGGCGTCAACGGACACGGTCGGCGCATTGATGGTCGGCAGTGCGGAAAGATCCCACCGGTACAGATCGGCAGAAACATTCATATAGCTTGACGAATCCTCGGCATACAGAGAGTCTCCCATCATGCGGGGCGTAAAGGCGGCCGAGGGATTGGCGGCAATGGACTTTACCACGGTACCGATATTGGTGACGTCCCGAACCGTCATCGATGAATCGGAAGTCTTGCCGAATATCGCGTACTTTCCCTTATGTCCGATGTACGCCCCCTGAGAACTCGCCCCATAATCGGCAGTGCCGACGAAGGAGATCGAAGTCGGCGAGGTAAATTCATAGAAGTGTACGCCCTGTTCACGGCAGTCGAGTACGAGGTATCCGTCCTTTAGGGACACGGACAGCAAGTTGACGTTGATCGACTCGTTAATCGCGAACGTCGCGCTCAGCGTCGGGGCCGTTGGAACGGAAAGATCGTAGATCCTTACCGCCTTCGTGGTCGGCAACGCGACGAGCAGGTAAGCGCCGTCGGACGACACGGCGAATCTCGCGTACTCCTCGGCGGGCAGGGTACCGAGAACGATGGGGCTCTTTGGGGTAGACATATCGACGATATCGATCTGATAGGGGGAGGCCTTAGAAGAAAGCCCGTAATACGCGATTCCCTTATTCGCCGTATCGCTGTAGGGCTTCGTCAGGATCCTTTTAACGCGATGAATGCTCGAGGGATCGGACAGGGTAAGTAGATCAACCCCTTTTCCGGCCAAATTCGCGACGAGGTACCCGTCCATCTTGGTAAAGGTCGTCAATGCGTCGACGACACTATTTGTCTGAAGTGAAATTGGCGCCAGGGTACCCCAGTTCTTATAGTCGTCGAGGGCGAACCAAGAAACGAAGGCTCCCGGAGACGAGACGTTGCCCGCCTCGTCGATCGCGTTGACCACGAAGGAATACCGCGTATTGACCGTAAGCCCGCTCGGCGTGGAAAAAGCCGAGGAGATCGGCGTTCCCCATTGATTCGTCGCGTCAGAGGCCTGCGAACCCACGCCGTAATGCACCGAGTATGTTCGAACGTCGGTATTCGCGGTGTCGAACGCGGTCCACTGAAGACTGACCGCGCCGCCGGACGCGCACTTAGCTTTCAGTCCCGTGGGCGCCGAGGGTGGAAGGGTATCGATCTTCCAGGTTCGCGTCATGACGTCGGATACGGTCGCGCCTCGCGGCACGGAGGGGTCATTCGCAGTCGAAAAAAGCCTTAAACTTATACGTATAGTAGATTTCCGATAAGGACTTGGATTCTAGGGTTAGGGTCGAGGGACAAACCGGATCGGTCTCGGATGGGTCCGGCGGAGGGGTATTGTTGGTCGTATAAGTGAACCGAACCACCGTATTCGCGTCCGGGCTCACGGTCACGGTCTGAGCGGTGTTGAAAGAACCGGAATCCATACTAATGGTCGGCCAGGCTGCGTCTGTGTCGATTACGTAGTCGGCGCTCATAACCTCGGACATAACGTCGTCGGCATTGACGGCCACTGCCTTGATCGTTTTGGACGAACTCACGGTGATGGGAGTCGAACCAAACATAGAAGAATTTGAGGACGTTTTGGGATCGGATCCATCCGTTGTGTAGCGGATGGTCTTGGCGTTCGTCGCCGTAATGGTCAACTCGATTCCGCCCCAATAGGAGCCCGCTGAGTAGTTAAAGACCGGCTTAGTAGGCGTCCCGGTGGCATTGTCCGGATTATTCGCGTTAGTCGGCGTCGTCGGGTTTTGACAGGCGAACAACGCGAACAGGGCACAAGTCAAAGCGGCTATTTTGATGTATTTCATGTAGCTCCTCATATATAGAAAAAAACATGATATGGCCATTTTACATGTTTGCGCAATCAAGAAGAATGGAGATTGAGGCGGAAATCGTCTGGACCTAAGCGGGCGTAACGCTCGCAGTGCGCTTACGATAAAAAAAAACCGCCCGAACCTTTCGATTCGGGCGGTTTCATCAATGACTGTTAGGATTAGTAGCGGTCGTTGGTGCGGGGCTTGTCGATGGACTCGTTGACCTTGATCTGGCGGCCATCGAGGCTCATGCCATTGAGGGCGGCAATCGCGGCGCGAGCCTCTTCCTCAGTTCCCATCTCGACGAACGCAAAACCCTTCGAGCGGCCGGTGTCGCGGTCGACGATGGTCTTTACCGAAACGACCTTGCCATGCTGCTGAAAGAGGTCATTGAGACCAGCGTCGCTGGTGTCATAGCTAAGGTTTCCAACATAAATTTTCTTGCCCATTGTGGCATCCTTCATCCGATATAAAATACCGGATTTATAAAAGTGCGCTTATCAGCTGATAAGCGATAGCGATTCTTGCCCGATGTCCGGTTAAAACGATTCAGGATGAACTGCCAATGAAATCATTATAGCACTTTTCATTAACCGTGTCCTGTTTTCTGCCGCCTTATGACCTTTTTTTTCGTAATACCATCGCCCCCACGACCGAAAGGCCCATTAGGACGACCGCAAGTACGGCCAAAAAGAGCGATCCAGCCCCGGACGCCCCCTTATCCATGCGGGAATCGAGCCAAGACGAGGTCCAAACGAGCGGGGCGTTCCAGTTTATGGCGACCTCGTTCGTCGAGTACGAGCGGGAATCGTCCGCATAACGCTTCGCTCGCGCCACTTTCTTGGCGAGGAACGCGGCCGCGTCGTCCGTCGGTTTCTCGTTGGGACCGCCGGAAAGAACGCCCGGCGGTGGCGGCGGGTACCCAAGACTTTCCTCATCGGTCCACCAGCGGTGGTGCGGATAGAACATCGGGTATCCACCGTACCCGGAAACGAAGCTCTTGCAGAGCGCGTTCCGTCCGAGAACGTAATCCATACAGGAAGAGACCGCGTCGCGGTACTTCGCCTTTCCGGTTAGGTCATAGGCGTACGCAAGGAGGATTGCCTTGTTCAGCACGCCGGAATTGGAGCCCCACTCGTACTCAAAGAACGGCGCGCGGTAGCCTTCGTCCCGTATCTGGGAGAGGTAGCGATCCGCTCCCGCGACAAGCGCCGACTTGAGGCCCTTCATGACGGAGGGCTCAAGCCCGCTTTTTCTGCCCAACAGGGACAGCATGCCAAGGCTTGCCGTATTTCCCCAGGACATCGGGCCGTTCGGGGCGCTCATCACCGAAGAGTATTCCCCGGAGGCGAGCGCCGCCTCCAGATACTCGCGGTACTCGCCCTTGCCGGTAGTCAGCCACAGCTCGCAGGAGGCCCAGAGGAACTCGTCGCCGACCTTTGCGTCGTCATAGTCCCCGCCGCCGTCGTCGCTCACGTAATAGAAGATTTTCGCGGGATTCGCCTTGGCCGCCGCCCAGGCCTTCTCGGAAGCGACGAGCAGTCGGTCCGCGAAAGCCTTGTCCACGGGAGCGTAGACGCGTGCGGCCTGAGCCGCCGCAGCGGCGAGGTTCAAGGTCGCCGCGGTGGAGGGCCGCATCGCGAAGCGGTCGTCCGTTCGCTCGGGCGCCTTGTAGGGAAGCGGCAGCCACTTCTTTTCATGCAGCTTATGATGCGCCATTCCGGCGTCGCTCTGGCCGTCGGGCACCTGCATCCCAAGCATGAACTCAAGCTCCCAGCGAACCTCGTCCAGCACGTCGGGAACGCCGTTCCCGCTCTCCGGAATCCCGAGAGAGCCGTCGGGGAAGGTTCCCGGATCGCGCTCGTAGGCGTTAAGGAGGGTCCAAACGGAGATGCCGCCGTTAACGACGTACTTGCCGTAGTCGCCGGCGTCCATCCAGCCCTTGCCCGCGTTCAATGTATACGGGCGCTCGGAATACTCGCGAGAGGGAAACACGGGATAGTCGATGGCCTTCACGCTCGAGTCTGACTCGAAGAACGCCGGCCGGGCCCAGGCCTCGCCCGCGTATTTCGCCTCGAGCGGGATGCCGATGCGCGAAAGGTAAAAATAGCGCATCGCGTCCCGGCTTAGACCCGCGTACGCGTCCGCGCCGATGTCGAACGGGAAGCTGACCGCCTCCCCGATGGCGAGGGTGTAGCCCTTGCCCGCCTTGCGGTAGTTGCCAAAGTCCGCGTAATGGATCGGGTCCCCGGAGGAAAGGTCGTTCCCGGCCGGGATCGTCTTGCCCGAAGCGACGGTCTTGCCGTCGGCGTCGCGCAGAGTCCACGCGAGAGGGTCCTTGGAGTCGGAGACGAGGGCGGCGAGCTTCGGCCCGTTCGGGAAATACCCGACCTGGTTAACGCGAACCTTCGGGAGCTTGTCCAGCGGAATGGTCTTGCGCTTGACGACCTTGGGAAGGTTCTGCCGCATCGGCTGGGGCACGTCGGTCTTGCCCACCTCGAAGAACACCCCGGTTCCGAAGACGCGCGGGTTTTTCCAGGAGATGTCGGTGGTATCGTATATCGACCAGATGAGCTTGGAATCGCGGTCCTTTACCGTCGCGCCGTTTGCCTGGGTCTGCACGCCGACGGTAAAGCCGTGGTACGGCTCGATGTTATTCTCAAGCTTAATGGCGATCTCGATTCCCCAGCCGTCGGCGGTCTTGAAGGCTCGCCCGGAAACGTCGTAGCCCTCCTCGGCGAAGCGCACTCCGGTCAGAGACAGCGCGTTCGGGTCGTCGATCTTGAGATTGGTCGCGTTGACGTTGATCTGCACGATGCCCTTGCCGTATTCGGCGGCGTCAAGGTTGCCGGAAAGGTTAAAGTAGATCTCGAACGAATCCTCGTTCCAGAAATCCCGGCCGTGCTTGCCGCCGATGATCTTCTTGTCGGCCATCGTCATCAGAAGGTAGATGTTCCGCTTGTCCGCGCAGATGGAAAACTCGTACCTGCCGTTATCCTTGAGGTCACCCGAGAGATAGGGGCCGGTTTCGACCGGGATCCGCTCGATGTCCTTCCAGTCAGACGGGTCACCGTCGACGGTGATAGCCACGGGATAGGGTATATACACAAGCTCGCCGGGCTTACCCTCCGGCGCAAGGTACTTCGGTGCCGCGAATAGCCCCGAAAGGGCGCACAAAGCGAGCGACACGGTCGCGAAAAAGCGCATTCTCATCAGAAATGCCTCCGAATAATCGTTTTGCGCAATGATAACATGGTTTTACGGGAAGATGGAAACAAACTTGCTCGTAAACGATTCATTTCTTCCCTAGAACGGATTAACCCTTAAGGCCTTTTCTGGTATACTACCCGCCATGAAACAACAACCTGAAGATACGGGCGCTAACAGCTTCGCGTCCCTTTTTGAAAAAAGCCTCGTAAAGATGGAAAAGCTGCAACCCGGACAGATGGTGGAGACGCAGATCGTGTCCATCTCGAAGGACTGCGTGTTCCTTCAGCTAAGCGGGAAGAGCGAAGGCGTCATGGACAAGGCCGAGATAACCGACAAGGACGGCAACCTGACCGCGAAGGAAGGCGATTCCATAAAAGTATATTTCCTTACCGCTAAGGGCGGAGAGATGCGCTTTACCACCCGAATCGCCGGTAACAAGGCGGGATCGGCCATGCTGGAAAACGCGTTCGCGAGCAAAATCCCCGTCGACGGACTCGTCGAGAAGGAAATCAAGGGCGGCTACGAGATCAAGCTCGGCGAAACCCGCGCGTTCTGCCCCTTCTCCCAAATGGGACTCAAGCGGTCCGAAACGTCCGAGACCTGCGTCGGCAAGCGCCTTACCTTCAAGATCCAGGAATATAAGGAAGGCGGACGCAAGATAGTCGTCTCGAACCGCGTCATCGAGGAAGAGGCCAGGCAGGAACAGCTCGAGGCCCTTAAAAAGACCATCAAGGAAAAAGAAGTCATCAAGGGAACGATCAAGTCCATCCAGGACTTCGGCGCCTTCGTCGACCTTGGCGGCGTGCAGGCCCTCCTCCCCGTCTCCGAGATCTCGCGAACCCGCGTCGAGGATATCCGCGCCGTGCTTACGGTCGGTCAGGAAATCGAGGCCGAGATCATCAAGGTCGATTGGGCAAGCGAGAGAATCACCCTCAGCCTGAAAAGCCTCCTTTCGGACCCCTGGTCAAACGCCCGCGAAAAGTATCCCCGGGACTCGCGCCATTCGGGCACGGTCGTCCGCGTGACGGACTTCGGCGCCTTCGTGTCGCTCGAGCCGGGTCTTGACGGACTCCTCCATATATCCGAGCTCCGCGGCGAGGATAAATACGGCAACCCCAAGGTTCCCGTCACGGTCGGTCAGAAGGTCGAGGTACAGATTCTCGACGTCGACGTCAGCAAGCGCAGGGTATCGCTCAAGCAGGCGAACTCGCCCGAGGACGACGAGGCTTCCAAGAAATACCTTGATGGCGATTCTTCCGGCGACACCTACAACCCCTTCGCGGCCCTCCTCAAGAAAAAATAACCTTGAAAGGGAATGCCGAACCGGTCGCGCGGGCGGAAACGCCTCGCGACGGTTTTCATTCTCGCGTTCCTGGGGCATCGATAAAAAACAACCCTCCACTTGCGCACCACCCCGGATCGCGTTTGTTAGTATCCCCCCATACAGGAGGATACCAACAATGGATATCATCGAAATTCAGGGTCTATCGCGAAAGTACCGAAATGGCCCGCAAGCGCTGCGGGAGGTAAATCTCGCGGTGCCGGCCGGCTGCCGATTCGCTCTTCTTGGGGTCAACGGCGCCGGAAAATCGACCTTGATCCGAATTCTGTGCATGCTTTCCCGCGCGGACTCGGGGACGATCGCGATCGGCGGGATATCGGGTGCGACGGGCGCCAAGGAAATCAGAAGACTGATCGGCGTCGCGCTGCAGGACCCGCAACTGGACCCCGAGGAGACGCCGCGCGCGCAGCTTCGCTTTCAGGGCCGCCTCTATGACATGGATCGGAAGGCGGCGGAAACCAAGGCCGAGGACTTGATCGCGAGATTCAGGCTCGGGGAAATCGCCGACAGAAAGACCAAGGATCTCTCCGGCGGGAACAAGCGGCGGCTGCACGTCGCCCTCGCGCTGGTCCATGGGCCGAAGGCGCTGTTTCTCGACGAGCC
>DAOPXQ010000009.1:17117-20149 GCA_035352395.1 Treponemataceae bacterium
TGCACGTCGCCCTCGCGCTGGTCCATGGGCCGAAGGCGCTGTTTCTCGACGAGCCGACGGTCGGCATGGATCCGGAGATCCGGGCCGATTTCTGGGCCGAGATCCGGAGGCTGAACGAGGAAGACGGCGTGACGGTGTTTTTCTCCACGCAGTACCTCGCCGAAGCCGAGCGAAACGCCGATGAGCTCGCCGTTCTCGACGGGGGCCTCGTCGGGTACCGGGGAACGATCGCCGATTTCATCGGTAAGCACGCCGGCGAGGGAGAGGATCTCGAGTCGGGATTCCTGAAATACATCGACGCCCGCCGGGCGAAGGAGGCCGTCTATGCGTAATTCCGCGAACCTTATCGTCGCGCGCGCGATCAAGAGACTCATCGCCAATCCAACCTCGCTGCTTTCGGGACTCGGGATGAGCGTTTTCTTTCTCGTCGTCTACGACGCGGCGATCGGCGGGATAGATTTTCTGCCGCAGTTCTCCGGCGCTGGGTACATGGCGTACCTATTGCCGATGGGCGTCGTGTCGCTGCTCTTCGCCTCGTCCGCCGGTTCCGCGCAGTCATTGAGCAAGGACATCGCGTCGGGCTATTTCTACCGGATAGCGTCGGCCCCGGTTCCTCGGTTCTCGTTCGTGCTCGCGGCCATCCTCGCGGACGCGATCGGGATATTCCTTTCGGCCCTCGCGATCCTTGGCCTTGGCATCCTGCTCGGGGCGCCGGCGCGCGGCGGCCCATTGGGCATTCTCGGGACCGCGGCCCTGGCGACACTCTTCGGCGGCGGGATTTCCGCGGTCTCCGCCGCGGCCGTGATGCGCACCAACAAGGTTGAGCTCGCGGGCGCCATCGGGTCCGGAATCTTCATGCTACTGTTCCTCGCGCCGACCTTCGTGCCGAGGGAACTCATGGGATCGCACTGGCTTCAGATCGCGTCGGACTGGAATCCCCTCAGTTACTTAATGGAAGCGATGCGCTCATTGGTCTCGCGAACGGGCGATCCCAACTCTGTTCCGATCGCCTTCGCCCTGTCGATCGCGTTCGGCCTCGGGGGAGCCGCCCTCGCGATGTTCTCCGTCCGGAAAGTCCTAAACTGAACGAAACCGCGTGGGAGCACTTTCCCGCACGGCGCAACTTTCCGCGCGGGAGCTTTTTCCCGCGCGGCCCTTCATCCGCTCGAGCGCGTCGATAAGGGAACGAGCCCGCGACCGCTGCTCGTCGAGGGAGTGAAGCCAGCGGTCAAAGGCGGTGAGCGCGTCCTCGTCGGGACGGGGATTGTCCAGGACATCCCGGAGCCCGGTCGTCCTTCCATGGTCCAACTCGGTCACCATGCGAAGGATGGCCGAGACGCTATACCCGGCGAGCAGAAGCGACCGTATGACGCGTAGCCTGCCGAGTTCCTCGGGACCATAGGCCCTCCGCCCCGTATCGGGATCCCGCGGGGTGCTTACGAGTCGGTTTCTCTCCCAGTTCCTGATCTGATCGAGCGTCGCGGACACCGCGACCGCCGCCTCGCGCGGGCCCAGACGGGGACCATCCCAGCAGGGCATCGCCTCTCCCCTAGCCCAAATTTCTAAAAAGGCCGCGGCGGCCTCAGCGTTCGCGAGCTCCGCTTCCACGAGCCCGAGATGGCGCGCGGCGTCTTCCATCGCGCCGGCGAGATCCCCGGTAGCCGCGCGACGCACGAGGGCAAGCGCCGATTCGCGGATGCGCCGGCCCGGCCACATTCCGTGGAGCGCGAGCCGCGCGAACGCAAGCTGGTCGACGTCCTCCAGCCTCCAAAGCCGATAGCCGTTTTCAGAGCGCTCTGGCATCGCGAGAAATCCCCACTCCGCGTACAGGCGCACCGTGTTCTCGTGGATACCGGCGGCGCGCGCGAGGTCGACTGTCCGGTAATGTCCTAAAGACGGAGTTGTCATGTTTTTCACTATATCGCTTTCTCTCCCAAAGATTCCGCGAATCGCGTGACAATTGTCACATCCATTCCTGCGCGGCTTCGGTATACTCATGGATAAGGAGTGACAATGGACGCGATCATCTTTTACGTCATAGCCATACTGCTCTTCGCCCTCTCGTTTTTCAAGGACCGGAAAAAAACCATGCAGGCGGTCCGCAAGGGCCTCAAGGCGCTCGAGGGGATTATGCCCCAATTCATCACCGTGCTCATCCTAATAGCGGTGATGCTCGCGGTCTTTAACGCCGAAACGATTGGGCGCTTCCTCGGGGCCGGCACTGGGGCCGTCGGGGTGATCATCGCGGCCCTTCTTGGCTCGATCACCCTGATCCCGGGCTTCGTCGCCTTCCCGCTCGCCGGGGAGTTGCTCCGAAACGGCGCGGGGGTCCTTCAGATAGCGACCTTCGTCTCGAGCCTCATGATGGTCGGCATCGTAACCCTACCGATGGAGATCAAGTATTTCGGCAAGCGCGCCGCGATCCTCCGAAACGCGTTCGCGCTTATATTCTCGTTCGTCGCCGCGCTTTTCGTGGCATGGGTGGTAGGACTATGAAACTGAAAGAAACCCTTAAAAGATACCGCGCGCCGATCGCGGCCCTCATTGGTCTCGTCGCGTTCATGATAGCCGTGCCGGAGCTTGCGCCCAAGACGGCGAGCTCTCTCCTTGGGCAGGTTAAGACGATGCTGCTCGTCGTGCCGCCGATCTTCATGCTGCTGGGCCTCCTCGACGTGTGGGTGCCACGCGAAACCATGATGCGCTTCATGGGGCCAGGCTCCGGGATCAAGGGCCCTCTCATCGCGTTCGCGCTCGGCTCGGCCGCGGCCGGACCCCTCTACGGCGCGTTCCCCGTGGCCGCCGTACTCATGAAAAAGGGCGCGAGCTTCGCGAATATCCTCATATTTATGGGCGCCTGGTCGACGACTAAGATCCCGATGTTCCTCTTCGAGACCCAAGCCCTCGGGTACCGGTTCGCCCTCGCGCGACTCGTCATCGATCTCTTCGGCATCGTCGCGATAGCTTTCGCCCTGAAGGCGGTCATCCCGCGCAAGGAAGTGGAGCGAATCTACGCGGAAGCGGAAAAACTCGGA
>DAOPXQ010000010.1:0-20076 GCA_035352395.1 Treponemataceae bacterium
TTGTCGGTAATCGCGTACATCCAGTTAAGGTTTTCCAGTCCGAAGATCGAGTAGAGCACGCCGGAGATCGGCCCGGTGGCGATCAGGAGGCCGATCGCGATGCCGACGGCCGACGAGATGCGGTGTTTGTCTCGCTTGACGAACAGGAACAGCATGCACAGATACATGACCGGAAGCGCCGCGAAGATGAATCTCTTCGGGACCCCGAAGGCCGTGTCCGTCGGGAGGAACGCGAGGAAGGTCTCGGAAAAGGCCGCGAAGAAAAACGCCGTGAGGATGGCCGGAACGGCCGCGGCGCGGATCCTCAGGATTATCCCCTGAAGCGGTTCGGGAGCCCTGTCGGAAAGGCTCGCGAGGCTTAGGTGACGGTCGTCGCGCGCCGTGAGAACGCCTGCGAGGCAGGCGAAGATGAACAGCGCGTTGACGATTATGGCGCCATCGACCGTGATTTTCATCCCGTCCTGCACCGCCTTGAATATGAGGGGAAACGCGCATAGGAAGAACGCGAAGAAAATCCCCACTCCGTTAAGGACTTTGGTCAGGATTTTTTTCATTGCTTGCCGGCCCTCTGCTTCGCGAGAAGGTCCTGAATCTGCTTGTAGAATTTCTCGTTAATCGCCGAACCCGGGCGCGCGTACATCTTCGGGACGTCCGCGAGGAACTCCGCGCCCATCTTCTTGAACTCCGCGTCCGAGACCCTAATTCTGGTAATGCCCTCTTTTTCCATGAGGCTCATATACTCGTCGTTCTGCTTGCGCTCGGTCTGAATGAAGACGTTTTGCGCCTTGGTGACGGCCTCCATCATCTGGGGCTTGTATTTGTCCGGGACCGAGTCCCAAACCTTCGTGGAAACGACGAGCGCCGTCATGACCGGGCAGGCGCGCATGTCGAACGCGTAGCTGACGTGCTTGGAGTATTGGGTCGCGTACGCGTACATCGGGATGGAATAGAAACCGGTTAGGCCGCCCGCCTTGCTCTGGAGGCTCGTGAGCATTTTATCGCCGGGCACCTCGTCGATGGTATATCCCGCGTCCTTGAACGCGTTGTTGAGTCCGGGACAGTCGAGTCCGCCCGCGCACATCCTGACCTTCTTGAGGTCGCTGACGCTGGTTACGTGGTCCTTGGTGAAGAAGGTAACCCAACCGACGTTAAACCAGGCAAGGATTTTGTATCCCTTGCTCTCGACGGCGTTTGCCATCTGCGGGCCGTAAACCTTCAGCGTCGCGTTGAGCTCGTCCTGGTTGTTAAAGAGGAACGGAAGGCTCATCGTGAATATCTCGGTTTCTGGCGCGAGCTCATAGATGCCGATGTTCGTGAAAATGGCGCCGTCGAGCGGGCTTTTCTGCCCGGGGCGAACCGCGCGAAGCTTCTGGATAACCGACATCTCGCCGCCGAGGGCGCTGGTGTCGTAGAACTGCATATTCACGAGTCCGCCGGTGATCCGCGACCATTCCTCGGCGAGCTTTCGCTGTTCGACGTCCCAGGGCGAGCGGCTGGGCGCTATCGACGCGACCTTAATGGTGATTTTCTGCTGGGCGAAGACTGCGGGAACGGCCATGAGGCCGATCAACGCGAGGAATATTCCCCTTGTTCCTATTTTCATTATGACTCCTTTACCGCGCGGGAGCGCGCGTTAATTAACGTATATAACCCATACTTGCCAGGAGCGGCAGGTACATAAGGTAAAAACCATAAAGCTCGATGCAGAAATGCCCAAGCACGCCCAGTCGGAGAGAACCGTTCCTGAACGTCAGATAGCCCCAGTACATCGAGGCGATAAAGCACGCGGCCGCTGACGCGATACCGCTGCCGACGCCCTCGCCGAAGAAACCATGGTACACGCCCCAATAGAGCGCGACGATGACCATCGCGGCGAGCGCGGCCCATGATCGTCGCCGAAGGGGTAGATTCTCGGCGACGGACCGCGCGAGAACCCAGCGAAACAGCAACTCTTCCTTAAAACCAAGGCATACCGCGAAAAGAACCTGCATCCAGGCGAGGCTCGCGATAACCGAGAGCGGTACGCGGTTCGCCACAAGAAGCAAAACCATCAACCCAATGACAAAGGTACAGAAAAATAAAACAGAGAAGACCGTAAGAAATGTCACCGGGCGAGAGGCGAAAACGGGTTCGGTAAAGCCCTTTGCGTCGTTTGGTTTTTTCAAGAAGCCCAGGCAATGAAGGTTTTTTCCGAAAACAAGGGCAAGCGTGGATGCGCAGACCATCTCAATGGCGAAGAAATAGCAATCATAGAGAATCTTTCTATAAAACAGCGCGCCTGTAAAGTCCGAACCGAGGATCAAATGCCCGGTGAAAGCGGTGATTGCGTACGCTAACGGAAACATCGCGAAGAAAAACGGAATAAACGCCAATTTATTACGCTTCATCGCCAGAAGTACCGTACCTAAAAGCGCGTTAAGGCCCAAGGAGACGAATATTCCGCTCGTCGCGCGATAGGGCGAAAGCGAAAATCGGGGCGTGAATGGCACGTTCATCAACAGCCAGAAAAAACCGGACAGGGCGCAAACGGCTATTGGAAGAATCAGGGCGGTAGAGGCTTTGGTTCGTTCGTTCATCTTGTTTCCATATAAAGGGTAAGTTTTATGAGTTTAAAGGCTTTTATCTCTTTATTCAATGGTTATGCTACACTTGAGCCATGAAGGAAGATGTTACGGGACAAAGAGAATGTCCTGATGGGGAGAAACCCGTTTGCGTTACGGGTAAGCCCGCCGCCTCGGATGTCCTTATCGTGTATGTCCTCGTTCTGGCGTATATCGCGTATGCGGGGTATGGCTTTAGGGCAATCGGTAACAAGTGGCTGTCCCTCTGTTTCTCCGCGGGTTTCGGTATATTGCCGCTTGTGTATTCCCTTTTTAGGGGCTTTAGGGTTAATTCCGTTTTCGCCGTTCGTAAGCCCTCCCCGCGCTCGTTGTTTGGCGGGATCGTGCTCATTGTCGGGGTGTTCTCCATAGTCGCGGGCATCCTGTCCGTGGTCGGCCCGTATCTTCCACGAAACGCGAATTCCGACTCGGCGCTCCAGATTCAGGTTATGGACGAGAGCGTTCTCTATTCCGTACTGGCGCTCGCTGCCTTTCCCGCCATATTCGAGGAAGTTCTTTGTAGGGGATTCCTTTTATCCGGATTGCGTTTGGCCGTATCCAGGCGAGCGTCGATCGCGCTTTGCGCTTTTTTATTCGCGCTGCTTCACATGGATCCAGGGCGAATGCCTTTTACGTTTATCGCGGGGTTGGCCCTGTCTTGGGCTGCCGTGGAGGCCGAATCCCTGTTTGTGCCGATTACCATGCACTTTGCGTACAACTTTCTGTTATTCGCCGCCGTGCGGTTTGGTAAGGCATTGCCCATAAGTCCTGGTGCCGTTGGGGCGGGCGACCGTTACGCGGTCTATCGGTTCGCGGTCATATGGGTGTGCGTCGGGGCCTTGCTCGCGAGTATTGGCGCGAGTCTCGTACGCCGGCGAGATACCGCTGTCTCGGGCGACGCGGCCTAATTTCCGCGGCCTAATCGGCGCACGGTTGAGACGCTTCGGACTTTCACCGACCCCCTTTTTGTGGTATTCTTTCCCTTATGGCATATGAAGTAACTGCGACCCGCCGGAGGCCCCGGCGTTTTGAGGACGTGATAGGACAGGAATTCGTCGTAGCCACGCTGCAGAAATCCATAACCGCGGGAAAGATCGCCCACGCGTATCTTTTTTCCGGCCCCCGAGGATGCGGTAAAACGACCTCGGCGCGAATACTCGCGCGCGCGCTGAACTGCGAGAAGGGCCCGACCGCGACTCCCTGCGGCGTTTGCCCCGCCTGCCTCGAGATCGCGCGCGGGTCCAGCCTCGACGTGATAGAGATCGACGGCGCCTCCAACACGAGCGTTAACGACGTTCGCCAGATCAAGGACGAGGTTCAGTTTCCGCCCAATTCCTGCCGCTATAAGGTGTACATAATCGACGAGGTTCATATGCTCTCGACGAGCGCGTTTAACGCGCTTCTCAAGACCATCGAGGAACCGCCGCCCTACGTCGTGTTCATTTTCGCCACGACGGAGCTTCATAAGGTTCCGGCCACCATCAAGAGCCGCTGCCAGCAATTTAACGTCCGTCTCGTGCCCGTCGAGCTTCTCAAGAACGTGCTCGCGGAGGCTGCGGCCGAAAGCGGTATTAAGGCCGACGAGGAAGCCCTGTTCTGGATTGCCCGCGAGGCGACCGGAAGCGTCCGGGACGCGTATACCCTTTTTGATCAGGTCGCGGCCTTTTCCGATGGGCACATCACGTACGAGAAAATACGCGATAAACTGGGGCTGCTTGGCGTCGACCGCATAAATCCCCTCGCGGAGGCCTGCGCGGAAAAACGCCCCGAGGACGCGCTCAACGCCCTCGACGCGATTCTGCAAGGAGGGGTCTCGATCGAGCAGATTACGGTCGACCTTGCCGATTATTTCCGGAGCCTTCTGTTGCTGAAAAGCGGCATCACCAAGGAGTCCCTGCTTGGGCAGCGCCCCGAGCGCTTTTCCGCGCGCGTGCTAGAGCTCTGGACCCCCGTGCAGATAGAGCGCTCGCTTGGCATCATGCTACAGCTGTTCCGAGACATACGTTATTCCCTTGACCCCCGCTATGAGCTTGAGCTCGCGATTTCGCGCCTGTCATGGGTAACGGATTACGTTTCTTCCGCCGAGATGAAGGCCGCGATCGTGCAGGCGCGAAGCCTTCTCGTAAAGGGCGCGCCGGCGGTATCGCCCCGCGAAGCCCAAGCGCAACCACAACCGCCCTCGGGCCCTCAAAGGGGGGCTACCGGCCCTTTTAACGATGCGGATCGGTACCCCGAGTCTGATGGGGCGATCCGCGTTGCGGTCCGCGAGGCAATCCCTGCCACTGTCAGCGATCCGGAGCCCGAAAGCGACGACGTTCGCATAGAAAATCCCTTTGCCGCGTTTAAGCAGCGGCTTGCGGGTGTCGGCTCGCCCATGGCGACGACGGTGGGAACAACGGTGTCGACG
The DNA here is from genome assembly GCA_035352395.1 of Treponemataceae bacterium. Lineage (GTDB taxonomy): Bacteria > Spirochaetota > Spirochaetia > Treponematales > Treponemataceae > Teretinema. The sequence goes on from DAOPXQ010000010.1 coordinate 5,008, forward strand.
ACCGCGACCGAAACGCGGACCGCGCCGGAACCGAGCCCCATGGTTGAGCCGGCGCCTGCGGTCGCGCGGAAACCCGAGTTCGCGCCCTTACCTTCGCCGGAAACCATTCCAGAGCCGATAGTGGTCCCCGAAACCGCGGAATCGCTCGAGCCTACCGATGTGGTTGAGCCCACCGAGGCGGTTGAGCCCGCGGCCCAAGCCATCGATTTTGAATCCTTGCCGGAAAGCCTTGTGTCTTTTTTCCAGTCCACGAAGAATATGGTCGCGACCGGGCTATCGCAGGCTTCCGCTTGGCGAGACGACGGGAAGGTTGTTCATTTTTCCGTCGAGAGCTCGTTTACCCATAACCTTCTCGAGCAGGACCATAAGGCGATAGCGCAAGCCGTATCGAGCCTGCTTGGCCGGCAGACGGGAATCGAGATCCATCTCGAGGCCGCCCGCGCCGGAAACGGTTCCGACGAGGATAACAGCGTTCCGCCGGAGGTGGAGATGGTGCGGCAAATGTTTCGCGGTACCCTTGCGGGAGGTAAATAACGATGAATATGAATCCGTTCGACATACTCAAAAACGCCAAGGCGATTCAGGAGCAATTTTCCAAAGTGCAGGAAGAGCTCGCGCAGGTAAGCGTGACGGGATCATCCGGCGGCGGTATCGTCAAAGTTACCCTAAACGGCAAATTCGAGATGATCGGTGTCGTTCTGGACCCGATCGCTGTGGATCCCCGCGACGTACCCATGCTGCAGGATCTATTGGTCGCCGCGCACGCGGACGCCTCCGAGAGGGTGAAAGAACTGATAAAGGATAAACTCGGCCCAATGGCCGGCGGGATGCCCTCGCTATGAACGCCCTCGATGACGTGATAGAAAGCCTTTCGCGATTGCCGGGGATCGGCAAGAAAAGCGCCTCGCGGCTCGCGTATCATTTGCTCAAATGCGACCAGACGTATTGCGAGCGGCTCGCCGCCGACATCCTGGTGTTGCACGAAAGGATTAAGCCCTGTTCGATCTGCGGATCGTACTCCGAGGGGGATCTGTGCCCCGTTTGCTCCGATCCGGGCCGCGACAAGGGCGTTCTATGCGTAGTGGAGCAGCCTCAGGACGTTCAGACGATCGAGGCCGTGCGCGAGTTTACCGGGCTTTTTCACGTGCTTGGGGGAGTAATCGCGCCGCTTGAGGGCATTGGGCCCGACCAGCTTCGGCTTTCGAGTCTCGTCGCGCGCGTGAAGGAAGGCGGGATTCGCGAGGTCATTCTCGCGACGAACCCGACGATCGAGGGCGATACGACCGCTCTGTATATTCAGCGAATCCTTAAAGATACCGGGGTTACCATTACCCGCCTCGCGTCCGGCTTACCGGTCGGGGGCGACCTTGAGTACGCTGACCGCCTTACGCTATCGCGGAGTTTTCGCGGGCGTTCGTCTTTTTAACCCAGTCGACGATTATCGGCTCGATAGAGGGAACGTTATACCCGAGGGCTTCGACGTCCTTGTGGGCTTCGCTGTCCTTCCAATTCTGGTAAGGATCGCTGAAATGCTCGAAGAGAAACCCGTAAATAGTCTCTTCCGCCTCGTTCTGCCGGTTGCCGAACAGGTCGCCTCGTTTCGTCGATGACGAAGAGAGCGTTACCCGGATCGACGCGCGCACGGTCTTGAAGAAGAGTTCTTTATACACGGTATAGGTCTTTCCCGTCAGTTTCTTGATGATGTCCGCCACCGAGTTCGGCTTAAACGCCGGCGCTTGGGGAATCTGCGGCTTGCCGCGCCTTGCCTGCGCCCGTTCGGGCTTGAACGGGGTAACTGGTTTGACGGGGCGCGCCTTAATCGCGGCGTTGCCGCGCGCGCGCGCGGAACCGGCCGTCTTTGCGACTTTAACGGCCTTGTCCCCCGCGCGATTTTGCTTTTTCGATTTACGGGCGATCGGCGCGGCCTCGGGCGCGGTGACAGCGATCGATTGCGGCGCCGTCTGCGGCGCGAGCCCCGCGCTGTATCGCTTCCACGTGCGCTGGAGGTAGACGTCGCCCGCGATGCTGTAATAGTAGCCGGTAACGACTGTCGCGAGCACGGCGTTCAGTATTTCCTCGTCTTTCCATCCATGCGTGCGTCCGTTCTTGATCGCCTGGTATACTTCATGGTGATTGCTATGATACTTGCGGCTGTAAAGGAACACGGTTTTCTCGAAGGCCGCGTCGAAAACGAGGTTCCAATACCTGAGGCAAAAGGCTATGACGATATCCTCTGTGCGGGTGATGGCGGAGGGAATTTGAATTCGCGCCAGGTCCTGCAGCGTGAACTGGATGCTCGTCAGGTCGAACGCCGGCTGCTGTTGCCGTCGCTCGGCCTGTTGATTCTTAACCCGCTCGCGGCGTTTCTGTTCGTGGTTTTTCTTGAGTTCCTGCACGGACTCGAGCGTGTCGGTAACGTACAGTCGAATGAGCTCGGCGGTTTTTTGCATCTGCGCCGGCCGGTAGGCGAGCGCTTTCGCGTATCTCGTATAGCGCTCGGTGAAGGCGATCGCCTCGTACCGATCCGGCGAGATCACGGCCAAGAGGCCCTCCGCGAGCTTGATGACGGAGTACGCGTCCGCCATGTTTACGGAATCGATATCCTTCGTGAGAATCTCGATAATCTTGTTGGTTCTGGATAGAAGACGATCCGCGAGGTCGACGAGACTTTCCTGGTACAGGTATCGATAGGCGGGATCGCGCGAACGGTAGGTGCGAAGGAGCAGGGCCCTCTTTCCGTCGTCCGGGTATTTTCGCTTCAGCTTGCCGTTATAAAGCCCAAGGGCTTCGCCTTGCCTGCCGTCGTTACGGAGTTCAAAATACCTCTCTACGTCAGGGTCGCTGTCGTAGTTGAGGTTAGGATATTCCTCTTTCAGGATTTTCTTCTGCAAGTCTGACAGGGTGCGCATAGTAGGCAATAATACCATAAAAAAGGGGATAATACCCAGCCATTAGGATTGGAGTTTTTGGTTCTCCGTTCCAAGGCGGGTATTAACCCCCTTATCCGTCGTTCTGTGCGGAAGCTTACTTCAAGAGACTGAGCACGCCCTGGGTCATCTGGTTGGCCTGCGCGAGCATCGCGGTGCCGGACTGCGAGAGGATCTGGTTCTTGGTAAAGTCGACCATTTCCTTCGCCATGTCGGTGTCGCGGATGCGCGATTCAGCGGCCTGGAGGTTTTCGGATCCGACGTGCAATCCCTTAACCGCGTATTCCAAGCGATTCTGATAGGCGCCGAGGTCTGCCCTCTGCTTGTTCACTTTCTTGAGAGCCTCGTCAAGAGTTCCGATAGCACGATTTGCGCTGTCGGCGGTTTCGAGCGTCATGATGCTCTCGTCGCCGACGTTTCGTACACCAAGGGCCTTGGCGGTCATGGTGCCGATATATACGCGGGTTCTTTGATCCATGTTGGCGCCGATATGGAACCACATGGATCCGGTCACTGTGTTTTCTCCGGTTTCCCGTGCGAAACGTCCGGTAATCATGTTCATGCCGTTAAACTGTGCGTGGCTCGCGATTCTGTCGACTTCCGCGATAAGCTGCGAAACCTCGACCTGAATCTGCATGCGGTCTTCGGACGAGTAGATACCGTTCGAGGACTGCACGGCCAGCTCACGTACGCGCTGGATGATATCTTGGGTTTCCTGGAGGTAACCCTCGGTAGCCTGAATGAAGGAGATACCGTTTTGTGCGTTGGTAGCCGCCTGATTCAAGCCGCGGATCTGGCTGCGCATCTTTTCGGATACGGCAAGTCCAGAAGCGTCGTCACCGGCGCGGTTGATGCGCATACCGGATGAAAGTTTCTCCATGTTCTTCGAATTAGCGAGGGTGGTCTCACCGAGGCTCCTCTGCGAATACATGGCGCTCAGGTTGTGATTGATGATCATAATGCTACTCCTTTGGCGATTTTAAATGGCTTTTAAATAGGCCATTCGCGGCATCCCTGCCGATCTGTCAATTTTCCGGATCTTCTGACGAACCCCACGCAGAAGACGGTGCGCCCCTCGGCGGACGAACAGCTGTTTTCGTCCGCTTTGCGCGCATACTAGATGTATCGGAGTGGAAAAAAAACTCTTGAGGGAAAATGGAGAAAAGGCGGGGGAAATGGAGGTCTTGCGATACTAATTCTTTTTTGGAGCCCTACATTCGGTGCAGCCAAGGATATGGACGTGGCGTTTTTTTCCTGGACGCTCGAAAAGGCGCGCTATAAGGTAGCCTTCTTGCGGTACATGGCGCTTGCAGACCGGGCAGATGCGGGTAATTCCTTCCTTGGCGAAGGGATGGCAGTGGGGACAGCCGAATATGTGGCAGGTTCTCGTTTCCTTGCCGGGGAAAAGCGCCGTTTTCAGCTGCTCTCCGGGCACGAGCTGCATCGAGCAGACGGGACAGACTCCGGCGTCGCCGATGTTTCCGAGCTTGCGGAGCGAGCTCTTCGCCTTAGGTTTTTTGGAGGCATAGGAAAAAAGCCCGTAGGCGAACGCGAGCAACGCGATCCCTATGAAAACGAGTAAAAGCAGATAGAAGGGCCTGAGTATCATACCTATATATTGCACGGTTCTTGCCCTTGCCGCAACGGTAAAAGTGGTTTATCATCGGTTTGTGGCAATCCTTTATATCGTGGCGACGCCGATAGGCAACCTGGGCGACATTACCTATCGGGCTCTCGAGACCTTCAAGTCGGTCGACGTCATCGCGTGCGAGGATACGCGGCATACGCTTCAGCTGTTAACGCATTTTGGCATCAGAAAGCCGCTTGTTTCCTGTCGTTCGCATAACGAAGAGGATGCCTCCCGCAAGGTTCTAGAGGTTTTAAAGCGCGGCGAAAACGTCGCGTACGCGAGCGACGCGGGGACACCGGCCTTGAGCGATCCCGGAGCGGTGCTCGTGCGGTTAGCCCGCGCGGCGGGTCACGATATCGTCCCGATCCCCGGGGCCTCGGCTTTCGCAACTTTGTTGAGCGTCGCTGGCGGTATCGACAAGACCGTCGTTTTCGAGGGCTTCCTTTCGCCCAAGCCCGGCAGGCGCAGGTCCCGGCTGCGTGAATTAGAGGAAACCGGATATGGATTCGTTTTATACGAATCGCCTTTCAGAATCGTAAAGCTTTTGGCCGATTTGGCCGAGATTGATGGTGACAGGCAAGTAACGGTCGGTAGGGAAATGACGAAGCTTCACGAGGAGCTGGTTTCCGGAACGGCTGCCGAGGTTTATGCGGATTTTTCGGCCCGGGAAAAGATCTTGGGCGAATTCGCCGTTTTTGTGGGCGGCATCGGAAAAAAACGCTCAACTTGCGATGACGATTGACCGATATATTTTGTGAAGGCAGGAAGATATGATGATTGACCGCTTAGGGGGAATTGACCCCGTCAACAACGTCCAGAAATCCCAGAAAGCCCATCGGGTAAGCGGAGCCGCGCAGTCTGATTCCGTCAACGTTTCGGCCGAGGCTAAGGAACTTTCCGAGATGTACTTCGCCATGGATGCCGCAAAGGTCGCTCCCGACGTGCGCGCGGACAGGGTTGCCGAGGTAATGCAGAAAATGAAAGACCCTTCCTATATCAATAAATCGGTCGTGGACATGGTCGCCGATCGTATTATGGACGTGTACGGGTTGTAATAATCCGAAGTTTTTGCGTATAGAAGGCGGGCCTGCGGGGTTCCGCCTTTTTTTTTACCGAGAATATGCTACAGTTTAAGCAAGAAGTATCGTTTTTACGAGGAAAGTATGGCAGATTTTGTGTTTAGGATATCCCCAAACGTTATTCTTGGCCCCTATACGCTCTCGCGTCTGGGTCAGGTAGCTTCCGCTTGGGGCACGAACTATATGCTTATCGCGGATCCCTTTCTCAAGGAATTCGGGGTGACCGAGAAAGCCGTCGCCGCGCTTGAAGAGAAGGGAATCGCCGTTTTCGTGTTTGACGACATTCCCGCCGCCGCTACTTCGGAAACCCTGCAGCAGGCGCTTTCGCTCGCGCGTGGAGCGCACGTGCATGGGGTTATCTCCCTTGGCGGACTCCGAACCGCGTCGCTGGGAAGGGCCGTCGCGTCCCTCTATAACGAAGTACACGATGTCTACGATTTTATGGGTGGGGTACAGCCGTATTCCGCGGCCTTGCCGTTTATCGAGGTTCCCTCGACCTGCCGCGACCCATACGTTTTTCTTGACCGGACGCCGGTTATCGACGCGAGGAATCGCCAGGTACGCCTGATGAAGACCCAGCCGGCCGTGTGCAAGGCGGTCGTCATCGACCCTAACCTCTACATGCACATGTCGCCGAATACCGCCGTGTCCATGGTTTTTCACGCGGTGACTCTCGCCATCGAGGGATATGTCTCGACGAAGTCCAATTTCTTTTCCGAGACGATCCTGGGCAAGGCCATCGAGATGCTGCTTCTGGCCTTGGACCCCGAGCAAAGCAAGCTCGTCGGCACCCCGTCCGAGATGCTGATCGCGCAGGGCGGCTGCATGGCTTCCATGGGCGTCGCCATAAGTTCCCCCGGCGTCGCCACCGCTATCTCGCAGGCGTGCAACGCGCGCTATAAATCCCAGTCCTCGCTCGTGTGCGCGGTTCTTTTGCCGTACATCATGGAGGACGCGAGCCGCGCGAAGGTGGACCGAATCGCGACGATCGGAAAGATGCTAGGCGTCAACCCGAACGGCCAGACGGCGAGCGAAACGGCCCGCGCGGCGACCGACGATATCCGCCGAAGGCTCGCGCTCGCCGGGCTTCCGACGAGGCTTAAGGACCTTGGGCTCTCCATCGATCAGCTCGTTCCCGCCGTGGAGGACGCGGCGGCCCTCGACATAATGAATTACATTCCCCGCGCGATGTCTCGCGACGACCTCTTCGATCTCGTAAAACAGGCGTATTGATGATTCCCGTCTTCAAATTGCAACGACTCCCTCCCGGGCAGCGCAGGCGGAAGCTCGCGCTGCTCTTGGCGGCTTGCGAGCGCGAGTTCGTGAATTCCGGGACCTGGGGCGAATATGGGGAGGACTACGTCCGTGGCGTGATTCAGCTGGCGCTGGAGGATCCTTCGGTCGACCCCGCCGTCGCGGCCGACGTCGTGAAACTGCTTGATGCCGGCGACTCTCTTTTCAGGGCGTGCAATCGGGCCCGCCATGGGCTTCTTGCCGCGATCGGTACCTTTCCCGCGGAGTGGGATCTGATACTTCGGGAATCCGCGCCGCTAGAGCCGTCCGCCCGTCGGTACTATTCGGGCGTTATGGCCTATGCCGAGGATATCCGTTCGCCGTTTAACGTGGGCTCGATATTTAGGACGGCGGAGGCCTTTGGCGCCGAGCGGCTTTTCGTGTCGCCGCTGTGCGTTTCGCCCGAGCATCCGCGTTCCCAGCGATCGGCGATGGGCTGCACGGAGTATCTTCCCTGGGAAGTAAAAGAATTGCGGGACCTTCCCGCGGATGTGCCTGTGTTCGCGCTGGAGACCGGGGGAACCCCGATCGATGAGTTCGATTTTCCGCGCAAGGGGATCGTGATTATCGGTTCGGAGGAGCTTGGCGTGAGTCCGGAAGGTCTTGCGCGGGCCGATTACGGCAGGGTGTCCATACCGATGACGGGGATAAAGGCCTCGCTTAACGTCGGCGTGGCCTTTGGCGTCCTCATGCAGGCATGGATATCCTATCTCGCCTGCTCGGCCTCGAATCCCGACTGAAAGCTCGCGCAGATTTTCTGGAGATGCGCCTCGGAGGCGATTCCGTACATCTGAAGGAGCTTCTTGTCGATCTGGTAGTACTCGAGCGTTCCTTCCGAGTAATGGATCATCAGGTCCGCGAGGCATACGTTTGAGACGAGCGCGCGATACTGCTCCGTGGAGGATTCCGGCGCGTGGTGGTATTTGATGACCGCGACGAGCGTGGGCGGGAAGTTCCACTTTTCGGCGAGCGCGGCGCCGATCTCCGTATGGTTGATGCCGGTAAGCAGCGAGTCGAAAATCTTGTCCGGGATATTATGCTCGACCTTGAGATGCTGGATCCTGTCGAGTAGGTCGGGATGAATCGCGCTGAAGACGATCTTTCCCAGGTCATGCAAAAGGCCGCAGACGTACGCGTCCTCGGTGACGATCGAGTTTTTCAGGAAGTTTCGCGCGAGGTTATACGAGAAGAACGCGGCCTTGTACGAATGTATCCAAAGGCGTTTCTGCTCTTCCGTCTTGCTTCCCAAAACCTTAAGGGTTCCGATCGAGTACAGAAGGTTTTTAATCCCCCGTATTCCGATGAGCTTAACCGCCTCCGTGATGCTATGGCATTCCTTCGACAGCGAGAACGCCGCGGAATTGACGAGCTTGAGGAGGTCCGCTGTCAGCGAGACGTCGTTGCTGATAAGGGTGGCGATCGTGGACAGCTTGGATTCGGGGTCGTTGAGGAGCTTCTCTATGCGCGCGAGGTCCTCGGGGAATTTCGGCAGGGCCTCGATATACGAGACGATTTCCTTGGTCAGGCCGGAGATCTGCTCGCGCATCTGCGTGTCCATCGGCATCGTGATCCGCGTGATCGTCTCGCCTTTTTCTACCTTAACCTCGTAGTTGTCGTCGTCGAGCCCGACTTTCTTGAGCATCAGGATCATGATGACGAGTCCGAGACCGGCGCCTTCCGAGTCGTCGAGGACCTGGCTGAGGGCTTCCTCGAGCGTGGTGAACTGCCGCGAGCGCGCGATCTTGTCGAAGACGCGCTTGTACTCGGTTTTAGTCATTTCCGAGTTGTTGCGGATCTCGAGGAGGATGTTGTTCGCCTTCGCCTGCATGATCACTTTAATGTAGAGGCCCGCGTCGCGCTGGAGCTGAAGGTAATACCCGATGTTGGAGAGGGTATCTTCCTTGAAGGACCTCATGCCGGTCTCGTAGTCCCGCTGATCGTTTATGTTGAGACGTTTTTCCACGAAGTACACGCGCTTGGTGTTAGCCTTTTTCGCGTTCGTGGAGAGCTCGTTGATGCAATAGGAAAGGTAATCCTTGAGCCGTTCCTGGTTAACTTCCGCGAGGAAGCACGCGAGGACCTCGGCTATGTATAGCTCGATCTCGTGCGGGAGAGTGTATGTGGTGATCGAAAGGGGCACGCCGATTCGGGTGGCTTTCCTGATCTTTTCATAGTCGATTTGCGTTTGACTTTTTTCCTGCATATGCTTCCGTGCCGGCTATGCCCGGTTTTTCGACGCTTGCGCGTAATCGTGCATCTGGTCGGCATAACCTCTTAATATATCGGCAACTTTCCTCTCAAAATCAAGTGCCGGGATGCCGGAAAAGATCTCCAATCCCTCATCCGCGGTAGAAATCGCCCAAATGTGGAATAATCCGTCGGCTACCGCCTGCTGGACGCGCTCGGAGGGGATTACGTTGCTCAGGTTTCGCTCCGGGATGATGACGCCCTGGGTGCCCGTCAGGCCGAGTATGCTGCAGGTATCGAAGAAGCCCTCGATTTTCTCGGGGACGCCGCCGACCGGCTGCACGTCGCCGAGCTGGTTAAGGCTGCCGGTGATCGCGATGTCCTGACGCAGCGGCACTTGCGCGATAGCCGAAAGAAGGGCGAAAAACTCCGCGCAGGAGGCCGAGTCGCCGTCGACCTCGGTATATGACTGTTCGAAGCAAATGCTCGCGGAAAGGGCGAGCGGGATGTTTCTCGCGTATTTGCGGTGAAGGAGTCCCTGGATGATCAGGTGCGCCTTGTCGTAGATCTCTCCCGAAAGCCCGGATTCCCGCTCGATATTGATGACTCCCTTGTTTCCCGGCGAGGCCTGCGCCGTCACGGCCACCGGGATGCCGAACGCGTGGTACCCGCGGTCGTGGACGGCGAGGCCGTTTACCTTGCCGATCGCCGTGCCCGTCACGTCGAGGATGATCTCGCGCGATTCGATCATCTGCGAGTATTTTTCGTCCGGTAGTTTGTGGAGGTAGCGGCGGTGTTCGATCGTCCGGGAGATTACCTCCGACGTGATGACCGGCAGGCGCATCATGCGCGCGTGAAAGTCCGCCTCGATGATCAGGTCGGAGACCAGCGTGAAGCGCGTCGTCAGCATGTTCCGGTACTCGGATTGCCGCGCGGCGTAGGAAAGGATTCCCGCCGCCCCGGTATCGTCGACGGGTAGCGTTTTCTGCCGCTCCGCCACCGCGTCGATGAAGGCGATGTATTTCGCCATGTTGTCGTCGGTTCTCGGCATGACGGAATCGAATTCCGCGCATACCTTAAAGAGTTTCTGGAAGTCGGGGTCCTCCTGGTAGAGGAAGTCGTAGGAATGCTCGCCGCCGATGATGATTACCTTCAGGTGGACCGGGAGGGCCTGGGGCTTAAGCACGCTCGGCACGTGGTTCCCCGTGGGCGGGGTCTGGATTTCCACCTTGCCCGATTGCAGGACTCTTTTCAGATACGGCCAAGAGCCTTCTTCCATCAATAGGTCCTGAAGACGTAGGACAAGATATCCCCCGATCGCCCGGTGCACGGCGCCCGCGCGGAGGCGAAGATGGCCGTTTACCGAGGGGTCTTCGTTTAGCGAGGGAGTCTCGATGCTTCCGAACAGGTTCGCGAAGGTCGGAACCTCTTCCTGCACGACGCTGTTATCGGTCGCGCCGTGCTCGCAGATCAGATTGACCGCGTATCTGCCGAAAAACGCCTTTTTGCGGGCCGCCGACTTGAATGGCTCGCTGTAGGAATGAACGCGGGCAAGAAGGTCCTCCGACATCGCGTCGAGGTACGCGAGGATCGGCTCCCCGCCGGTCGCGCCTTTATAGCGCGCCTTGAGCGGTCCCAATTCCGCCTCGATAATCGGCGTTGCCATCTCGGATTTGATGGCGCGGATTTGCTTGTCAGTCGCCCTGCGCTTGTCCCTGATCGCGGCAAAAAGCTCCGACATTTGATCGAGCGAGCGGTAATAGTGTTCCCTTATCGCGTTAAGCCTTTCCACGGGAAATTTTCCTTCCGTGGATTTTGTCTGCAGCTCCTCGAAGGAGATCGCCTTTCCGCGAAGGACGGGAAGGAGGTCCATCGATCGAGCGTCGTCGTCCTTTACCTGGACGACCTTGAATCCCTCCGTGGCCATCCTGCCCTCGAACCCGGCGAGAAGCTGGTTCTCTTCCGTATCCGCCGCCGAGAGGATTTTTTTGCTGGAGGCGAGGAAGCTTTCCGACTTTGATATCTGCAAAGCCTGTCGGCGGATCGACTCGATCGCCGTCTGGAGCGACTTCCTGAACGCCGCGCCCTCGCCGCACGGGAAGGCTAGCGTCTTTGGCTCGAGCGTGTGCGCGAAGTTGCACACGTACGCGATGTCTTGTAGATCGGCCGGATTTGCTTTATAGTTTGCGAGCAGCGTCGTAAGTACCGTTCTCCGTCCCGTTCCGGACGAGCCCATGATGAAGATGTTATAGCCGTCCGCCTTTATGCCGAGGCCGAGTTCCAGGGCCGTGATCGCGCGGTCCTGTCCGATGATCGGGTTCTTCGTGCCGCTAAGCCGGAGTTCGCGAATCTTTTCCGCGGGAATCGAGAATGATATACTTTCCGGCGGCAGTTCTCTGGTGTGTTCCATCATGCTGTCAGTATACCGCAAATAACCCTTACGAGGCATTACATGGCTGATCTTTTTATTGGCGAGATTCTGGTTCTTTTCCTATTGGTTCCCGTCGCGCTAAGGCCCTTCAGCAGGAGATTGCAGAGAATCGGGGGGCTTGCCCTCTTTCCGTTGCTAGCCTTTTTGCTGTGCGTCGCGATTATCGCCGCGGTTGGCCTTCGGCTTTCCTTCGTTCCCGTTTTCGCGTTATCCCTCATTGCCCTATTCTCCGGCTCTGGCCGACTTTTCAGGCTTTTCCGCGGTTTGCCGACCGACTGGTATTCCCCGTCCCTGATCGTCGCGTATGGGTTTTTCGCCTTGCTGTTCGTCGGGACGTCGGCGTTGACGTTCATTACCGCCCCCGAGACCGCGTACATATCGCGCCAGGCCGTGTCGAGGACCGTCGAAACCAAGCATGTTTCAACCGGGACTAACGCGCGCGTTATTACCTGGGCGCCGGCTAATGGCGTCAGTCCAAAGGGAACGGTCGTTTTTCTTGGCGACGTGTCCTCTCGGGCCGACGCGCGCTCGACGCTGTGCGCCGCGCTGTCCGAGAGCGGATATCGCGCGGTCGCCGCGGACGTCTCCTCGGCCTCCGATTATCGGAATCCCGCCCTGCGCTCGCCGTTTCTCCGAAGCTGGATCGCCCTCGTTTCCCGCGTGTTCCCGGGGATCCCTTTTCCCGCGCCGCAAGCCGAGATTCTTGGCGCCCAATCGAAAGACTTGGCTCTGCTCATCGATATCGCGAGGGATGGGGGCGCGGGCCTTCCCCTATTTGCCGTCGGCGAGGGTTCAGGCTGCGCCGCGCTTCTGCGCGACATGCGCGGAAATCCCGCCCTGTTCGAGGGCGCCGCGCTGATAGTGGGCAAAGAAGGCCCCGAACTCGCGAAGGAATTGCCCGGCGGCGCGGCGGTGATCGACGAAAGTACCGGCATGATGCCCTCGGGTTCCGGGCTTTATCCCTTTTGCGTCGTGACGGGCGACGATCCCGCGTATTATGGATTAGGCGAGATCGCGTCCGACGACGTGCTCGCGACCATGCTGCTGGGTAGCGGTCGCGACGCGGGCCGAAAGCGCGCGGAGATCGTCGCGCGCCGAGTCTCGTCGTGGATCTTGATTAAAGGCGGCAATCGATGACGACCGTCGAGCTTGACCGGTGGTTTAAGGATCTCCTTAAGCCGGACGCGTTCCTGGCGAGCGATCCCTCGCTGAACGGAATACAGGTGGATAACGACGGCGCTGACGTCCGTCGAGTCGCGTTCGCGGTCGATGCCTGCGAGGAAACCATTCTCCGCGCGGCGGAGCTCGGCGCGGGAATGCTCTTCGTTCATCACGGGCTGTTTTGGAAAGTTCCGCTTGCCCTTCGCGGTTCGCATTATCGCCGTGTTAAGTCCCTCCTGGACGCCAACTTGGCGCTCTACGCAAGTCATCTTCCGCTCGACGCTCATCCCGAGGTCGGTAATAACGCCGGAATCGCGCGGGCGCTCGGCATTGGGGAGATTGAGCCTTTCGGCGAGTGGCGCGGTTCGGTTATCGGCTGCCGCGGCGAATTCCCGAAAGCTTTGGGGATCGACGAGGCGATCGCGAGGCTATTCCCCGACGGAAGGCAACCCGCTCACATCCTTCCTTTCGGCCCGAAGGCGATTCGCTCGGTGGGTATCGTTTCCGGCGGCGCCTCCGACGAGGTTCACGAGGCCATCGCGCTTGGGCTTGATCTCTACATTACCGGGGAGTTTGAGCATGAGGCTTACCATCCCGCGATGGAAGCCGGGATTAACGTGATCGCTGGGGGACATTACCAGACGGAGACCTTCGGCGTTCGGCTCGTCGCGGAACGCCTTGCCCGCGAAACGGGAATAGACGCGGTCTTTGTGGACGTTCCCACCGGATTATAGGTATTTTCTTCGAGGAAGGTTATATGAATACTGAAAAAGCGGCGAAGATTCTGCCGTTTTCGCTGACCCTGGGCGTCATTGCCCTTGATCAGCTGACGAAGTTGATCGTTTCCCTGACGGTGCTTCCCTGGACCGTCGGGTTTACGGCGTTTAACGATTTGTTTCGGATCGTCAGAGTGTACAATCCCGGGATCGCGTTCAGCATCGGCGGAAGCCTGTCGTCGAGTATTAGAAGCGTGCTTTTCGGCCTGCTCCCGCTCTTCATCATCCTAGTGGTCGTTGCCGTCTATTTTCGCAGTAATGACCTGAATCGCTTTCAGCGTTGGTGCATCGCCGGCATTATCGGCGGCGGTCTTGGGAACCTTATCGACCGGTTTTTCCGGCCGAATGGCGTCCTTGATTTCATCGACATTCGCTTTTTCGGGATCTTCGGGCTCGATCGCTGGCCCACGTTCAACGTCGCGGATTCCGCGGTCGTCATATGCGGGGGGCTGCTGATGGTTTCGCTATTATTGGGGATTAAAAACGCAAAGGGTGGTTCGAATGAATAAGAAGCTTAATTCGGCGCTGTTGCTGGTCGTGGGCACGCTCGTGAATATCGTGCTCGCAGTCGCGTGTATCGCTGTCCTGATGGTGCTCGTCAGCTTCCTTAAACCGTTTGTGGGCGAGAGCATCGTGAATTTCATTCCGTTCGCGATTATCGGCGGGGTGATTCTCGCGATGATCATTTATCAGCGGCTGATGGCCTGGGTAATGGACAAGTTCAAGCTTGGGGACCATATGGATCCCCTGTTCCAGATACGCCGCAAGCCGCCGAAGCGGGACTGATCCCGCTCAGTAGCCGTCGGACAGTTCCCGGTTCATGTCGCGCTGGCACAGCTCCTGGTAGACCAGCGCGCGAATCTTGAGCTTTTCCTTAATATCCTTGGCGAAAGGCATGTATCTCCAGAAGACGGCTCGGACTTCCTTGTCGAGCTTCTGGATGCCGTCGCTTTCCTTCAGCATCCACAAGAGATAGTCGTTGATAAAGTATTCCTTTACGTCGCCTTTCAGCTTTTGCGCCTGGAACCACTGGTAGTAGTTTCCGGTCAAGCCTTCTTCCATCCAATAATATGATGCCTTTTCCTTGGCGACTTGCCAGCGGAGATCCGCGACGGCCGTCAGCACCGCGATCTGAATGTTCTTTGCGTACATCGGAACCGCGATCCTTCCTCGGCTCGTTACGCGGTTATAGCGGTCAAAGGGCTCCCAGCAAAACCCGAAATCCCCGTATGACGGGATCAGAATGACGAAGGGCGGGATGCGGTTCAACTGCAGCTTGTATTGGCGGCAGTATGCCTCAGGATCGATGCTTTCGACCCATCGCAGGGTTTCGATGATGTTTTCGCGAATGCCAAGTTCCCTTGAAGAGGAATGAAAGTACTCGCGGGACAGGATGGGGAAGTGGTTGCCCTGACGACCGCAGGTCATCTTCGCCATCTGCCGGATCGTTTCCATCTCGACCGTGACGCCCGAGGTGTTGGTCGTCCCTCCGCCCGAGGTGTCGACTTTCTGCTGTAGGGTTCGGACGTCCGACTCGGCGGTCTCATAGTCGGTTATGAAGGATTGGAGCTCTTTGTCCAGGGCG
>DAOPXQ010000011.1:0-19315 GCA_035352395.1 Treponemataceae bacterium
GAACCGATCCCAGTTCCAGTCGTTCTCGACGACCAGGACCTTGCTCCTTTTCATCATGCTCCTGATCGTCCTCGTCGCCTCGGTAAACGTTTCCTCGGCGCTCGTGATGCTGGTCATGGAACGAAGAAAGGAAATCGCCATCCTCAAGAGCACCGGCACGCATCCATCCGAGATAACCCTTTCGTTTATTTTCGCGGGTTTTTTTACGGGACTTGGTGGTATACTGATCGGAATGCCGGCCGGGATAGCCTGCGCGCTGAGCATCAACGGGATCATCTCGTCGCTGGAACGCTGCGTCAACGCGGTTAACCGCGCGATCGCCGCGCTTGCCTCCGGCGGGGTTGCCTCTGGCTCATCCCTCGCGGAAATCAAGCTTCTGGATCCCGCGTATTACATTCAGGTCATTCCGGTTCATCTCAGGTTTTGGGAGCTTTTTTCCATCGCCTCGGGAGCCCTTATCCTTTCCGTGGTGTTTTCGCTCATTCCGGCGATGCGCGCGGGAAGCGAGAAACCGATCGACACGCTGAGGAAGGTATAGATGAAATGCGACATTTGCGGGGAACGTCCCGCCGTGATTTTCATACAGCAGGTTTCCAAGGACTCCACGCTTGAACTCCACCTGTGCGAGCAATGCGCCAAGGAACGCGGCGTCTCGACGAGCGATTCCAGGGTGGACATATCCCTCGGGAATATTTTCTCGGGCCTGATGGACGGGAATCAGAAAGGCGATGGAAATACCTCCGTCTGCCCGTCGTGCGGGATCTCGGTAATGGAAATTCGCAAGAACCACCGTGCGGGATGCGCCGAATGCTATAGCCACTTCAGGAGCGAGATCGTGTCCGGGCTAAGGAGCGAGGGAGTGACGCTTTCCTACGAGGGGACGTTGCCCGCGAAGCTTGAATCTTTCAATCAGGAAAAGAACGATCCCGGATATCTCCGTAAGGAGCTTCAGCAGGCGATAGAGAGCGAGAATTACGAGCTAGCCGCGTACTACCGCGACCGACTTAAGGCATTCGGGGAGTCCAAATGACCCAGAGCGGACAGACGAACGACGCCTGGTACACGGAAGACGGCCCCGAAACGGACGTTGTATTAGCCAGCAGGATACGGCTCGCGAGAAACCTCGCCGGATTTAACTTTCCCGTCACGATCAAGTCGGACGACGCGGAGCACGTGCTTTCGCTCGTATTCGACGCCTTTAACAAGCTCGATCATCCGGAACGCTACCAAATGGTCAGGATGTCCGGCATAGACACGACCGGAAAAAGGATCCTTTCGGAACGGGGCGTCATCGAAACGGGGATCGGGAACGAGCCTTGGAAGGGAATCATCATACGCAACGACGGGATTCTGTCCGCGTCGATCAACATTGAGGACCACCTTCGGATCGCTTCCTTCGCGCCGGGACTTTCCCTTTTTGAATGCGCCAAGGAAGTATACGGGATCGACACGGCCACACAGGACCACCTTCAATTTTCGGCCATGGCCGACTTCGGCTACCTTACGTCGGGAATAATGAACGTCGGAACGGGCATGAAGGCGTCGACCCTGCTTTGCATTCCCGCCATCTGCATGAACGGATTGCTCGATCGCGTGATGAGGGAATACCTCTCCCAAGGCTTCGTCATCAAGGGCTATTACGGCACGGACGGGAACGCCTCGCTCGGCTGCCTGTATCAGCTTTCGAACGGCTCGTCGGCGACGGGCGACTATGAGGCGCAGATCGGTCTCGTGGAGCAGGCGACGAGGAAGCTCGTCGATCTCGAGCGTAAAAGCCGCCAAGAGCTGCTCGTGACGAACCCGACGACGGTGGAAGACACGGCGTATAGGGCCATCTCTACCCTGAAATACGCGCGTTTTTTGGCGCTTCCGGAGGCCATCGACCTTCTATACCGCGTCCGGTTGGGGGCTAACCTCGGTCTCGTGACAGGAATCTCGAATCACGCGCTGACGGCCCTGATGTACCGTATCCAAAGCGCGCATATTGGCTTTGTAATTTCCGGGGGAAGCGTTATTATTGAGGAAGACGTTAAAAGCGACGAAATGCGCATGAATCGGCTCAGGGCGATGGTCGTGCAGGAAATCCTCAAGGAAGCCGATATAAGGGAAAGGAGATAATACACCGTGTTCAAGGGACTTTCGCAACGCGCCCAGAAACTTCTTACCATTCATAGCCAGGACGAGGCAAAGCGGGCGAACGCGGACCAGCTTCTCCCCGAGCACGTCCTTCTCGCGCTTATCCATACGGCCGACGGTACCGGTTTTACGGTACTACAGAACCTTAAGATCAACCTTCTATCGTTGCAGCTTCAGTTGGAGCAGGCGCTCCCGCCGAGAAGCGGAACGATCGTTTTCGGGGACATTCCGCCGTCCAGAAGGCTTCGCGGCATGCTCGACGCCGCATCGATAGAGGCGCGCACCCTCCGGCACGATTATATCGGCACCGAGCACGTATTGCTCGCGTGCATACGCGAGAACCAGAGCGTCGCCAACCAATTCTTCGAGAAAGAATCGATTTCCATCGACGAGCTTCGCTCGATGGTCCAGGACCTTACCGCGTCGCGCGACACATCGCTCATCGCGAGGCAGAAACGCGCCGCGCCAACGGAGCCCCAGCCGCCGAAGCAGGCGAATCTCCTCATGGAATACAGCCGGGACCTTACCGCAATGAGCCGGGAAGGGCAGCTAGACCCGGTCGTCGGACGGGAATCCGAGATTAAGCGCGTCATTCAGATACTTTCGAGGCGCAACAAGAACAACCCCGTGCTGATCGGCGAGCCGGGCGTCGGAAAAACCGCCATCGTCGAGGGGCTCGCGGAGCGCATCGTTTCCGAGCAGGTACCCCGAAACCTCGTGGGTAAAAGATTGCTCGTGCTCGACCTTGCGTCGGTAATCGCGGGAACGAAGTACCGCGGCGAGTTCGAGGAACGCCTGAAAAGGATCATGAAAGAGATCTCCGAGGCGAAGAACATTATCCTCTTCAGCGACGAACTTCACACGATAATCGGGGCGGGCGGCGCGGAAGGCGCCATGGACGCGTCGAACATGCTGAAGCCCGCCCTTGCGCGCGGCGACATACAGTGCATCGGCGCCACGACCCTGGCCGAATACCGCAAATACTTCGAGAAGGACGCGGCGCTCGAGCGACGCTTCCAGACCGTCATCGTGCAAGAGCCGGACGCGCAGGCGACGCTGTCCATCCTGCAGGCCATCAGAAGCCGCTATGAGCAGCATCATAACGTCCATTACACCGACGATACCCTGAAGACCATCGTCGAGCTCTCGAAACGATACCTTACCGACCGCTATTTCCCGGACAAGGCCATAGACGTCCTCGACGAGGCCGGCGCGATGAAAAAGATCGAGGGCGACGTGCGCCCCGGCGAACTCGTCACGCTTGAGCAAAGGATATCGGAGCTCGTGGACGAGAAGAAAGAGCTCGTGCAGACGCAGAACTACGAACGCGCGGCTCTCGTGCGCGACGAGGTCAGGCGGCTCAAGCAGCAGGTCGAGGACATTCGCCAGAAATGGCAAAACCCGGAGTCTGTTCTCGTCAACGTCGTCACGCCGGAGGACATCTGCTCGGTTATTTCCGTCATGA
Source organism: Treponemataceae bacterium (assembly GCA_035352395.1). Lineage (GTDB taxonomy): Bacteria > Spirochaetota > Spirochaetia > Treponematales > Treponemataceae > Teretinema. The sequence continues at coordinate 3,602 of DAOPXQ010000011.1, forward strand.
CGGGCATCCCCTCGAGCTCGCTCAGCGAGTCCGAGTCCGCGAGGCTCGTCAATCTTGAAACCGAGCTTCATAAGTCCGTCATCGGGCAGGACGAGGCGATCGGGACGATCGCGAGCGCCATCAGGCGCGCCCGAGCGGGCATTTCGTCGACTAAAAGGCCGCTTGGCTCTTTCATTTTCCTCGGTCCGACGGGCGTCGGAAAGACGCTTCTCGCCAAGACGCTCGCCAAGTTCCTATTCGGCACGGAAGAATCGCTCGTCAGAATCGACATGAGCGACTACATGGAAAAGCACAACGCGTCCAGGCTCGTCGGCGCGCCACCCGGCTACGTCGGCTTTGAGGACGGCGGCCTTCTGACCGAGCGCATACGCAGGCATCCATACTCCGTCGTGCTCCTCGACGAAATCGAAAAGGCTCATCCAGACGTCTTTAATCTCCTCCTTCAAGTACTCGAGGAAGGCGAGCTGAAGGATAACCTTGGACACACCGTCAATTTCAGAAATACCGTCATCATCATGACGAGCAACGCGGGTTCCCGCCTGATAACCAAGGAAAACCAGCTTGGCTTCAGCAGTTCCGGGGACGGTGTATTGGATTACGGCGACATCAAATCGAGCGCGTTGAGCGAACTAAAGCGAATCTTCAGCCCGGAGTTTATCAATCGCGTCGACGATATCGTCGTGTTCGGCACGCTTTCGCGCGACGAGGTATCGGCCATTCTCGATATCCAGATCGCGGAGCTTTCGGGCCGTCTATCCGAGCAGAGCCTTGACGTCACGCTCCGCCCAGGGGCTAGGAATTACCTCATCGACAACGGTTACGAGCCGGCGTTCGGAGCGCGTCCCATGCGTAGATTAATTCAGCGCGAGATAGAGGATCCCCTCTCGATGCTGATAATCTCCGGTAAGCTCGCGTCCGGGGACACCGTGCGGGTTGATTTGCGCGAAGGGAAGCTTTCTCTATCCGTAAAGAAGCGAACGGTAATCCGGATAGCGGAGGATTCCGCCAAAGGCGGCGACGGGGACGATTTCGAGGAAATCACCGAGACGGACGCCTCCGGAGCGTGCACAAAGCGCTAGTTTTTCTGTATACTGCTCGCATCATGGAATTCTCATCGTTTGGCCGGAAACTTACGCAAGATTCCGGCATTTTACGCTTAATGGACGACATCGGGAGGCCCCTTCCCGAGGGAGTGACCCCATACCTGCTTGGCGGGGGTAACCCCGCGAGGATACCGGAAGTCGAAGGCGCATACAGACGCGAGATGGAGCGACTGCTCGCGCTGCCCGACGCGTTCGAGGAGGCCATAGGTAAGTATGACGCCCCGCAGGGACGCGTCAGCTTCATCGAGGCCCTTGCAGAACTATTTTCTTCCCAATATGGGTGGAAAGTGGGACCCGAAAATATCGCGATCGCGAACGGAAGCCAGACGGCCTTCTTCTACCTCTTCAACCTTTTTTCTGGCTCTCGTCCGGTACGCAAGACAATCCTGTTTCCGCTCGTCCCCGAGTACGTCGGCTACGCGGATCAGGGAATCGAGCCCGATACCTTCGTAACCCTTCCCGCGAGGACAGACCTCGAGGGCGAACATTCCTTCAAATACCACATCGACCTGCCGCTCGTCACTTCCTATCTAGAATCGCATCCGGAAGTAGGCGCGATTTGCGTCACGCGCCCGACGAACCCCACGGGAAACGTGCTGACCGACGGCGAGATCGCGGAGCTTTCCTCGCTCGCGAAGCGCCACGGGATTCCGCTCATGATCGATAACGCGTATGGTATGCCGTTCCCGAACATCATATTCCCGGAGGAAGTGGACGGCACCCCGGCGCCTACCTGGAACGAGAATATCGTACTCTCAATGAGCCTCTCGAAAATCGGGCTCCCCGCGCTCCGAACCGGCATCGTTATCGCCGAGCCGGGAATTATCAAGGCGCTCAGCGCCCTTAACTCCATTGCCGCCCTTGCGTCGGGTTCGCTCGGTCAGGTCATGGCGGAAGGGCTGATACGTTCGAGAGAAATCCTCACGCTTGCGAACGAGCGAGTTCAGCCGTTTTACCGGGCAAAGTCGCTTGAAGCCCAAGAATGGATTAAAGAATTCTGGGAGGGAAGGGAATGGCGCGTCCATAGAAGCCAGGGGGCCATTTTCCTCTGGATGTTGCTGCCCGATATATCGGTCAGTTCTCTGGAACTGTATCGCAGGCTGAAAGAACGCGGGGTCGTCGTCGTCGCGGGAGAGTACTTCTTCTTCGGGCGCGAAAATGGCTCAGACGAGGAAACCGCGTGGAAGAGACATCCTCATAGGGAGCGTTGCATCAGGATTAACTATAGTCGTCCGGGCCCCGAGGTTCGCGAAGGATTAAGGATTATCGCGGAAGTCAGTAATACGTTACGGAAGTAACGCACCGGTAAAAACAAAAAAGCCCGTAATCGGTTAGATTTACGGGCTTTTTTGTTTTTGAAAGTGAAACGCTTAGATCACGGTACCGTCGGGAACGCAGGCATTTTTCGTTATGACGTAAATACCGTCTACGACGTGATAGTAGCCATAATCACCGTCCTCAGGCGTTTTTCCCATACCGATCGATACGTCCTTACCGATCCGCGCGTTTTTGTCGATAATCGCGCGCCGGATGACAGTTCGCTCTCCGATACCGATGTCCGGGATCATTTTCTTGCGGTTATCCTTTCGTTCGATGTCTGTTTCGTACTGGTCGGCACCCATGCAAATAACGCCCTCAAGATACGCGCCTGACTCGATCGTCGACCTGATGCCGATGACGGAGCGCTTTATCGTCGCGTTGGTTATGACGCATCCTTCGCTCGTATTTACCTGATCGAGGGACGCGGCGTTAATCTTCGACGAGGGCAGGTTCCGGTTATGCGTATAGATCGGGTTATCCTCGTCGTAGAAGTTAAACTTCGGCTTGATGCTCGTAAGGTCAAGCGTCGCGTCGTAGAAGCTGCGGATCGTTCCGATGTCTTCCCAATACCCATCGTAGATATACGCGGCCACGTTGAATTTCTTGATCGCCTCGGGGATGACTTCCTTACCGAAGTCGGTGAGGTTGTTATTGAGCGAGTCTTCCATCGCCTTCGCGTTGAAGATGTATATACCCATGGACGCGAGATAATCCCGTCCGTTGACCGCGGCCTCGGTGCGGGCCTCGTTCGGGATGATCCACTCGTCGATGTTCTTCGTGGGACCCGGCTTTTCCATGAACTCCGTAATATGGCCGGCGCGGTCGGTCTTGAGGATGCCGAAGCCCGACGCGTCATCGCGGGTTACCGGGGTACACGCGATCGTGATGTCGGCGCCCGATTCCTCGTGCTTTCGCATATACTCCGCGAGGTCCATTCGGTAGAGCTGGTCCCCCGAAAGGATGATGTAATGGGTGGGTTTCTGCGTCTTAAAATGGTGAAAGTTCTTTCGTACCGCGTCGGCGGTTCCCTCGTACCAGCCCGAATGCTCGAAGGTCTGCTCCGCGGCGAGGATCTCGACGAAGCCGCCGGAGAAGGTGTCGAAATTGTAGGCCCGCGCCACGTGCAGGTGTAGCGAGGCCGAATTGAACTGCGTAAGGATGTATATCTGGTTATAGCCTGAGTTGATGCAATTTGATATCGGGATGTCCACGATACGATGCTTGCCCCCGAACGGGACGGCGGGTTTGGATCTTTCTTTCGTCAACGGATATAGGCGGGTTCCTTTTCCTCCACCTAAAATGATGGATAATACCTTGGACACAATGGTCTCCTTTTGATGTTCAATATATAAATCAGTATAGTACCCTTACGGATATCCTTCCAGCAAAAAATGATCGTTCGAGGAAGAATCTAGTCCTTTAACCCCTCGCATGATATACTTCTTGGACTATGGGCAACCGCGAATCCCTCGAGCAGATCCTTTCCGATCCCTCATTCAAGCCATTCATCTCCGATGTGAAAGTTTTCCCCGAACGCGAAGGCTCGTACGCCCCGTTTCCCGAGGATTTGGACGAACGCCTCCTCGCGTCATGCCGAGACCGGGGTATGGACCGGCTCTATTCGCACCAAGCCGATTCCTACGCGTCCGCCCGCGCGCGCGGGAATACCGTCATAGTCACGCCGACGGCGTCGGGAAAAACCCTTTGCTATAACCTTCCGGTCATGCAAACCTTGCTGGAAAAACCGGACGCGCGCGCCCTGTATCTTTTCCCCACGAAGGCACTAAGCCAAGACCAGCAAAGCGAGATAAACGGCATGGTCGGTAGAATCGAGGGAAGCGCGGACTACGCCGCCGACGTCCCGAGAATCCCGCTTCGCGTTTGCATATACGACGGCGACACGCCCCAGTCCATACGATCGGACGCGCGCGACAAGGGAAGGATCATCATATCCAACCCGGACATGATGCACGCGGGAATCCTTCCGAACCATCCCAAATGGATCCGTTTTTTCTCGAATCTCGAGTATATCGTCATAGACGAGATGCACACCTACCGCGGCGTATTCGGCAGTCACATGGCGAACCTTCTCCGGCGCATTCTGCGAGTCGCGCGGTTTTACGGCGCGAACCCCACGTTCATCCTATGCTCGGCTACCATCGGCAACCCCAAGGAACTCGCCGAACGACTTATCGGCGCGAACGTCCGACTAATCGACAAAAGCGGCGCGCCTTCCGGACGGAAGACGGTGGTTCTTTCCAACCCGCCGCTCGTCGACGCGGTCCAGGGAATCAGGCGGAGCGTCATGAACGAAAGCCAGCGCTGGGCGCTCGCGTTTCTCCGCTCGGGGATCAAGACGATACTTTTCGCGCACTCGCGCGTGCGCACCGAGGTAATCGCGTCGTACGTCAACGACTCGCTCGCGAACGTCTATAACGGCAATCACGGCATCAAGGTCGTTCCCTACAGGGGAGGGCTCTTGCCGCTCGAGCGGCGCGCGATAGAGAAGGGCCTCCGCGAGGGCGAGATCCAGGGCGTCGTGTCGACGAACGCGCTCGAGCTCGGCATCGATATCGGCGGACTCGACGCGGCCGTCATAGCGGGCTTTCCCGGCTCGTTTTCGTCGTTCTGGCAGCAGGCGGGCCGGGCAGGTCGAAGGCAGTCCGAGTCCGTCGCGGTTTTCATCGCGTCGTCGTCGCCGCTCGACCAATACATCATCTCCCACCCGGATTACTTTTTCGAGCGGCCGCAGGAAACGGCGCAGCTCGACCCGGATAACCCCTATATCATCACGGATCACGTTAAGTGCGCCGCTTTCGAGCTGCCGTTCACCGACGAGGAACTCTCCGGAAAGCCCGACGGGCAATCCATGTTTCCGCCGGAGGCGACGACGGATATTCTCTCGTTTCTCGAGGAGGACGGGATTCTCAGGCATACGGCAGGGAGGTGGCATTGGTCCGACCGCTCGTACCCGTCCGAGGGCGTAAGCCTTAGGTCCGCGACGGCGGACAACGTCGTCATCGTCGATACGACCAAGGGTCGCGACGCGGTGATCGGCGAGATGGATCGGCCTTCGGCGCGCGAGCTATTGTTCCCCAACGCGATCTACATCCACCTCGGAAAGCAGTTCGTCGTGACGAAGCTCGACATTCCGAACAGGCGCGCCGAGGTCGAGGAATCCGAGGTTAATTACTTTACCGACGCGGTCGTTAAAACGGACATCAAGGTTCTCTCCGAGGACGAAACGGCGGAGAATCCGCCTGAAGGTACCGTCGTCGTGATCGGCGACCTCCTTGTCCGCACGCAGGTCGTGAAATTCAAGAAACTACGTTTCCATACGCACGAGAATATCGGCTTTGGCGAGATCGCGCTCGACGCCGAGGAGCATGAAACCCGCGGCATGGTCCTGCTTCTCGGACAGACGAAGGAAGGACTCAGGGACATCGATTCCTTCTGCGGACTCGACGAGGCCGCGCAGGCCGAGGTGCTTTCGGGTATCGGCTCGCTCATCAAGTCCGTCGCGCCGTTTTTCCTTTTGTGCGACCGTAGGGACATCGGCGTGGCTCCGCGCGCGCGCGATCCGCATTTCGGCTGTCCAGCCCTCTATATCTACGATACTGCGCCCGGCGGCACGGGCCTTGCCGAATCTCTCGCCGGAAGGCTGAGAGAGGTATTCGCCGCGAGCCGCGAGCGGACCACCTCGTGCGAGTGCGAGTCCGGATGCCCCTCCTGCATCGGGGTCGGCGCGACGGGAGACGAGGTTAAGGCGGAAGCCGCGACGCTGATGGGTACGCTCGCCGGAAAGGTAAACTGATGGCGAGATCGGGACTTTCCGGAAGGCTTGGTCGCATTCGCGAGGGTCAAAAGAGCTTAAGTACCGGCGATCGTGAAACCGCCGCGCCGGATAGGCGAGGGCCTTCGCGAGACTCCATATCGGCGGCGCTCGAACGCCGTGCCGCGGGAAAGAAGTCTGAGCCCGCTGAGGAGACCGCCGCTCAGCCGCCGATCGAGGGCTGGACCCAATCCGCGCCGCTCCTTTTGGAACGAGAGACGGTCATGCCGATTCCCGAATACCGAAAGGGTTTCTCAGTTTGGTTTCCTTTGCTGTTTCCCAGAATCCGTTCCTCGCTCTCCGAATCGATCGATGCCGACGGGTTTGACGAGCGGCTTACTTTTTTCGATCTTGAGACGACGGGGCTGTCGCACGGCGCGGGAACCGTCGCGTTCATGGCCGGCGTCGGGCGTCTTATTCCCGGCCCCCGAGGGAAGGGACGCTCGCTGAGGCTTACCCAGCTATTGCTTCAGGATTATCCCGGCGAGGCCGCTTTTCTCTCGCGATTCGTCGAGCTCGTGGGAAACTCCCCAGTGCTCGTTTCTTTCAATGGTAAATGCTTCGACTCGCAAATCCTGGCAAACCGCTTTTTGATGAACGCGATGCGTCCCCGGTTTATGGCCGAGCCTACGATGCACCTTGATCTTCTCTTTCCCTCGCGCCGACTGTGGAAAAACGAGCTTGGCTCCTGCAGGCTCTCCGCTGTGGAGGAGGGAATCCTCGGTATACTCCGAGACGACGACCTTCCGGGCAGCGAAGCGCCCGACGCGTGGTTTGAGTACGTAAGGGAAGGCGAGCGCGGCAGGCTTTCGAGGATAGGCGACCACAACAGGGACGATTGCGTCTCGCTCGCGCGGCTTCTGTATTCGCTCGACGCCGCCATCGAGGACGCGGAGGGCAGGGCGGCCCTCGTGCGCGCGATGGAGCTTCGCGCGGGCCGGGATTACGCCGCGGCCACTGAGTTTTTGCGCCCGCTCGCCGATTCCGGGGACGAGACGGCGCTGCGCATGCTCGCCATCGATTGCGAACATCGACTGGGCGATTACGAAACGGCCCTCGGCTGCGCGGAGCGCCTAGGGGACGAAAAACGAGCCGAGCGGATCCGCGCTAAAGCGGAGCGGAACGGCCCGCGATGAACGATATACTTCAATCCCTTCCGATCTTCCCGTGGCTCGATAAAATCGCCGACGAGACGATTGACTCGCCCTCGCGCTTTCTCGTGCTCACCGCCGAGACGGCCGCGGGAAAGTCCACCTCCGTTTCGATCGCGTTCCTTGACCGCGTCCCGGGAAAAATCCTAATGCTCGAGCCGCGACGTCTCGCGACCGTCGCTATCGCCGAGCGCATATCGGAGATCCTCGACGACGAGCCTGGCGGCATCGCGGGATACCGGCTCCACCTTGACTCAAAAACCTCGTCGCGCACGCGCATCGAGGTAATAACCGAGGCGATACTGACTCGACGAATCCAGGCGGATCCATCGCTATCCGACGTATCCGTCGTCATCCTAGACGAATTCCACGAACGCTCGATCCACGCGGATCTCGCGCTCGCGCTGCTCCGCGAGGTGTGCGCGCTCCGCGACGATCTTTACGTCGTCGTTATGTCGGCGACGATCGACGCGCGGAAGATTTCCGAATACCTCGCGGCGCCAGTCCTTTCCGTCCCGGGACGAAGGTATCCCGTGAAAATCGAGTACGCGACGGAGCTTGCCAGACGGGAGGATATACAAATTTCCGAGAAAGCCGCGCGCGCCGCGCGGATGGAACTTACGTCGGGAACCGGCTCGATTCTCGTGTTCCTGCCGGGCATATCCGAGATCAGGCGAGCCATGGCCTCGCTCGAGGGCGCCGACGCCGAGATACTGATACTGCATAGCTCAATTCCCCGGGAGGGACAGAACCGCGTCATGCGAAACCCCGAGGGTAACCGCCGGATAATACTTTCGTCGTCGATAGCGGAAACGAGCCTAACGGTTCCCGACGTAACTACGGTGATCGACTCAGGGCTCGCTCGCATCGGCAGATACGACGCAGCGCGCGGCATGGGACGGCTTTCGACCGAGACGGAAAGCGTCTTTTCCGCCGAGCAGCGCGCCGGACGCGCGGGCCGTCTCGGTCCCGGAAAGTGCGTAAGATTATGGGACGAATCCGACGTCCGCGTAGCGGAGACCCCGCCGGAGATCCTTCGCGCGGATCTCGCGCCCCTCGCGCTCGAGTGCGCCCTTTGGGGCGTGGCCGACCCAGGCGAACTTGAATGGCTTGACCGCCCGCCGGAATCGCTTATCGCCTCGGCGAAGGACCTGCTCGCGGGTATCGGGGCCATCGACGGCACTGGGAAGGTCACGGATCTCGGACGCGCGATCGCCGGGATGGGCGTGCACCCAAGGCTTGGCGCCGTCGCGCTCGCCGGGGGGATTGAGCTCGCCGTTCGATATTCGAGGGAAGGGGATAACGAGCGCGAGGCCGCCCGTATGAGGGCAGACCTTGAGCGAAGGACGGATGACGCGTATCGCTCATACCTTAAGGGATCTGCCAAGCGCCCCATGCCAACCAATTCGCCGCTCGCCCTGCTCGCGGGATTTCCCGACCGCATCGCGCGCCATATCTCCGACGGTCTCTATCAGTTTCCGTCAGGGCGGGTCGCGGCCCTTCCCAAGGATGCCCGCCAGTCGATCGCGCGCCCGAGCGATTGGATCGTCGCGCCCGACGTGGATTCGGGCGAGCGCGAAGGAAAGATATGGGCGTGGGAAAACATCGACGAATCCGATGCCATGGAATGGATTACGTCCCGCGCGGTTTCCGAGACGCGCGTTGAGTTCGCGGGAGGTTCCTATTCGCCGGGCGCGAAAATCAAGAAAACCGAAACGGTATCGTACGGCAAGATCGTTTTGATCGAGCGGCCTAAGGTCGCGGAGCCCGGAGACGCGGCACGGGCTATCGTCGCCGCCGCGCGCAAAAACGGGCTTTCGGTTCTACCGTGGTCGGACTCCGCGAGGAACTTCGTGCTCCGCGCGCGATTTCGCGAGACAGCCCGCGGGCAAGTCGATGGAAAGGGCGCAAGCGAGGAAGAGCTCCTGAAATCGCTTGAAGACTGGCTTGTTCCCTTTGTCCCTCAGGATGGAAGACTCGACGAGGGCGCGTTGCTCGACGCGCTTCGCTGGTGGCTCGACGGGGAAAGGGTAGACCGCGACGTCCCGCTTAGGATTCAGCTCGGCAATGGCCTTTCCCGACCGATCGTCTTCGAGGAATTGGTCCCCGGCGCGGGACCGGAAGCGATACTTGAAACCCGAATACAGGACTTGTTTGGCTGTAAAAGCACTCCCGAAGTACTCGGAAAGCCCGTTCTTCTTAGGCTCCTTTCGCCGGCCCAACGGCCCGTGCAAATAACGCGGGACCTAGCGGGATTCTGGAAAAACACCTGGCCCGAGGTGGTTAAGGAACTCAAGGGCCGTTACCCTAAGCATAAATGGCCCGATAACCCGCTCGATGCCCCTCCGCCGCAACCGCGCCGCCACTGACCGTTTTTTTTACATGACCCTAAGATCTCGCGGGCGCGTGCCGATAATTAGGCTAAGGAGTCCCGTATGGTCAGAGGATGGTATACCGGCGCGAGCGGAATGAAGGCCCAGCAGATGCGGCTTGACGCTATTTCCAACAATCTCGCGAACGTCGACACGACGAGCTATAAGCGCGACATCAGCGTAAGCAAGAATTTCCCCGAGCTCCTTCTCAGGCGCATGGACGACGACGGCGTTTACAAGAACCCGTTCGGATCGGCCGACGTGGCGCCCGTAATCGGCAAGATCGGCCTCGGCGTCGAGCTTAACGAGCTCTTTACCTCCTTCGACCAGGGATCCTTCAAGCCGACGGGTGGCGATTCCGACATGGCCCTCGAGGGCAAGGGGTTCTTTACCGTACAGACCCCCGACGGCGAGCGTTATACCCGTAACGGTAATTTCTCTGTTGGCGTCGAGGGATACCTCATGACCAAAGAGGGCTACCCCGTGCTCGGCGAAAACGGTCGAATATTCCTTCAGGACACGAAATACACCGTCAACAAGAACGGAGAGGTATACGTCAGGCCGATCCGCAATACCGACGCGGATTCAGTGCTTCTTGACAGACTCAAGCTCGTTACCTTCGAGAACGATCGCTATATCGCGAAGCAGGGCTCGAGCCTCTATCGCGATACGCCGGTGTCGGGACCCGCGGTACCCGCCGAGGGAAGCCAGAGACCCATCGTCACGCAGGGCTACATCGAGGCCTCCAACGTCAACGTGGTTAACGAGATGGTACAGATGATCGAGGTTAACCGCGCCTACGAGGCAAACCAGAAATCCATCCAGTCCGAGGACACGATGATGTCCAAGCTCTGGGGCGAAATAGTTCGCGTCAAATAACGCGACGACAGGGAGAGATTAAACCATGGTAAGAAGCTTATGGACGGCGGCGACCGGAATGAACGGACAGCAGGCCAACATCGACACCGTCGCCAACAACCTCGCGAACGTAAACACCTCGGGTTTTAAGAAACAGCGCGTCGAGTTCGAGGACCTCCTCTATCAGACGGTTAAGACCGCGGGCACCCCCGCTACCGAGGATACCATTACCCCGGTCGGCGTACAGATGGGCCACGGCGTCAAGGTCGCCTCGACGCTCCGCATGTTCGATCAGGGCTCGCTCCAGAACACCGGAAACATCTCGGACGTCGCGATTCAGGGCGAAGGCTTTTTCCGCGTCCTTCAGTACGATGGCTCTTATGCCTATACCCGCGACGGATCGTTCAAGATCGATTCGGCCCGCCAGCTCGTAACCTCCAATGGGCTCAAGGTCCTTCCGGAAATCGTCTTCCCCGAGGGCTATCGTCAGGATACCGTTACCATCAGCCAGGACGGCCGCGTGACCGTTCGCGTCGCTGACCTTGACGATCCGGTCGATGTCGGACAAGTCGAGCTTTACCGGTTCCAAAACCCCGCGGGCCTTTCCGCCGTCGGCGACAACCTGTACAAACAGACGCCGGCCTCGGGAAACTCTATTGCCGGGCGTCCCGGATTCGAGGGCTTCGGAAAGTCGATTCATAAGTTCCTCGAGATGTCCAACGTCTCTACGGTAAGCGAAATGGTCAGTATGATCGTCGCGCAGCGCGCGTACGAGTTCAATTCCAAGGCCATTCAAACCAGCGATAACATGCTGCAGACGGCGACTAACCTAAAGCGATAAGTTTGGTAAGTAGGAGCTGAAAATGGAATCGATTAACCTTGCGGGAAGAATATCGGGATCGACGATGGCTACTCAGGCGGGCCTCATGGCCGAGGACGCCAAGGCTAAGGACATGGAACGCCGTTTTGGCGCTCTCGTCGACGGTGTTCGCGCGGGACTCGACGATACCAAGGGCACATCCGCGCGCGTCGAGCGCGAGACTCTCTCTTCCTCCCAAGTCGTTAACGATCCACGCCTTCCCGGCGATTTCATCAGCTCCTTTAAGATCGAAAAGCCTTCGGTCGCGGATTATTCCGCGCACCCCGTCGGTGCCGCCGCAAACGCAGGACAAAAAGGTAAAATCGATAAGACGAGCAAACTCTACGAGCAGGCGCTCGAACTTGAGTCCTACTTCGTCAAGATGATGCTCTCTTCGATGAGAAACACCGTCAGCAAGTCCGAATTAACGGGCAAGAACGATTTCGCGTCAAAGATGTACGATGACATGCTCTATGACGAGCTTGCCCGCGATATGACCAAAAACGCGGGATTCGGACTCGCCGACCAAGTCTATCTGCAGCTCTCCGGACAGTCTTGATAATCCCACCTTCACTGGCGCAATAGGGGCGCTTCATGGTATAATCCTTAGCATAAAATCAATGCTAAGAGGTATTCCATGAATCCCCGCTATGCCGTTAACGCGTTCCTTGGCCGCCATAACTTCTCCGTTGGCGGTCCCGACGTCAATTCCGTCATCAATACCATGCTCTACGACATGGAAGAGGGCCTCGTTCGCGACCCCTCTAACCCTCCCGAACAGGGACCCGCGCTCGACATGATCCCAACCTGGGCGGCCCCTCCCAAATCGGCCCCAACGGGACAGTCCGTCATCGTCATAGACGCGGGCGGCACCAATTTCCGCTCCAGCCTCGTGACCTTCGACGCGAACGGCGTTCCAACCATCAGCGACATGCAAAAGACCGCGATGCCCGCGACCGACCGCGAATACGGCAAGAAGGAATTCTTCGAGACTATCGCGTCCTTTCTCGACCACCTCAAGAACAAGGCAACCCGCATCGGTTTCTGCTTCTCCTATCCCATGGCCATTACCCCGGAAGGCGACGGCAGGGTCATTCAGTTCTCCAAGGAGATCAAGGCGAAGGAAGTGATCGGCTCTCTCGTCGGCGCGAGCCTCTCGGACGCCCTCGTCTCGCGCGGCTGGAACCGTCCCGAGAAGATCGTCCTCCTTAACGACACCACGGCCGCGCTTCTTTCTGGGGCGTCAGCCGCGACGAACGGCAAGGAATACGATTCCTACGTCGGGTTCATACTCGGCACCGGCATGAACGCGGCGTACATCGAGTACGGAAAGATCGCGAAACTCGCCGGCGTCAAATCCCCGGAGGCACAGATCGTCGTCTGCGAGTCCGGAAAGTGCAACAAGATTCCCAGATGCGAGTTCGACGCGCAGTTTGACCTCACGACGACCTCTCCCGGGCTGTACGGCTTCGAGAAGATGTGCTCAGGCGCGTACCTTGGACCCGTCGGAAGGCTCGCGCTCGTCAAGGCCGCGGAAGAGGGCCTTTTCTCCGCCGCCGTCGCACCCGCGATCGCCAAGCTCGACGCCCTCGAGCTCAAGGACATGGACCAGTTCTTCTACGGCCCGTACCGACAGGATACCAAGCTTGGCAAGCTCCTTTCCGCGGGAACCGAAAACGATAGGGAAACCGCGTTCCGCATTCTCGACGCGTTCGTCGAGCGCTCGGCCCGGCTTGCCGCCGCGAACATCGCTTGCGCGATCATCAAGAGCGGCAAGGGAACGAACCCGGCGCGTCCGGTCAGCGTTCTCTGCGAGGGAACGACCTTCCTTCGGACGCATAACCTCCGCGAGCGGGTTACCGGTTTCCTTAACCGCGCCCTCATCGAGGAACGCGGGATCTGGTACGAAATCGTGACGATGGAAAACGCCGTCACGCTGGGATCCGCGGTGGCGGGACTTATCTAGGGCTTATCGGAAGCGGGACCATGGCGTCCCGCTTTCTTTTTTTTACCTGTACGCGTCAGGCCCGGTGTGATATTATTACTATAATGAATATCCTGTACTTGTTTCTGCTCATCATCCCTCTGCTTGCCCTTACGGCGTTCTTCATGACCGAGAAGGGAAAAGGCATCAAAGAGTACATACGGTTCTTTACCGCGGGGCTCGATTCGGGTTTCAAGCCCGCGCAGATCCTAACCCTCGGCAAAATCGGCAAGGCGACCGGACTCGAGGACCTCAGGTCCCTATTCTGGTCGATTAGCGCGCTCGACTCCTGCACCGCGGAGATCGTGCGCCGAGCCAAGTTCGCGGGCGCCGACAACGACGCCGACACGCAGCGGCTCCTTTCCGCGCTTTACGACTACCGAACGAAGGTCGCGCTCGACCACTCCCATAAACGACGAGGCCTTGAGTCCACTCGCGACATCGAGGCCGGACAGCGCGTAAGGATACTTCTCAGGGGAGTCGGGGTTTTCAGCTCAAAGGTCCTCCGCGTGACCCCTAAGGATCTGGTGCTCGAGTATCCTTCCAGCCCCAAAATCAAGGCGACCTCGATCGATTGGAAGGGAAAAGAGCTCGGCGTATATCTGTGGCGCCACGAGGACGCGGGCTACGTATTCGACACGGTCGTCGTGCCCGACCCCGTATCCGAGGGCCGCGCGATTCTCCACGTTACCCATTCGTCAAATCTCGTACGCTCCCAAAAGCGCAAATCCATTCGCGTTAAGTGTTCAATTTACGCGCAGATGTACCTCTTCAAGCCCGGAATGGAAGTCGACTCCGCGCTCGAGCCCGAACCCGGGATGAAATGCCTGCTCGAGGATATCTCCGAGGACGGCGCCATGATCATCATCGGCGGCAAGGCGATAAAGGACATGAAGATCAAACTGCAGTTCATGGTCCTGGACGTCCTCGTCATCATGGTCGGCGTCATAAGGGCCGTGGAGTACAATCAGGAAACGAACCAGTCGCGCATACACTTTGAGTGCGGCGAACTAAACCCGCGCATGAAGAACGCGGTATTGACGTTCGTGTATAACGTCCTGCCCGAAGAGGAAAAAGAGGAACTTGACGCCATTCGCCTCACGGAAGAGGATGGCACCGTCGATACGGAACGCTCCGACGCTGCTCAGGCGGATCTGGGATCCGTCGAGTACAAACCGGACCTTCCCGATTTCGCGAAACATGCGTGATACGCAGGAGGTATAACATGTACAAAAAGTTAGTTACGCTGGCCCTTGCGGCGTCTCTGTGCGGCGCCCTGTCCGCGCAAGCGGCCGATCCTGTAGTTCTGTCGTATCAGAGGAATTTTATTCGCGCCAGTATCAGTACGAAGCTTGAACTTCTTTCCGACGCGTCGAGAATCGGCACGGTGAACATGACGCCCCTGTACGTCGACGCGCTCGCGTTCGTCAAGCAATACTATCCCGTCCTTGGCGGCGACTCCCAGTTGCTGGACATCGCGACCGTATCCGTAACGAAGATCGCTTCATTCTCCGACTTATCCGCGGAAACGCCGATCGAGGAGATATTTTCACTCATTCCCGACGCACGCGTGCGCATCGCCTGCATCGATTCCCTTTCGTCCTTGCCACAGGGCGGCCACCGGACCGAGTTTCTCAACAACTGGTTCGCGTCGGCGATTGACGCCGCCAAGCCGGACGCGACTGACGTTAAGACCATCGCTGCCTGCGCGACCGCGCTCGGAAGGATAGGAGACGGTTCGTCCTTCGACGCTTTGTTCAAGGCGGCCAACGGGTCCGCCGACTCGAGCGTCATCGCGGCGTCTACCATGGCGGTCAACTCGCTTCAATCCGGCTATACCGATAAAATTCTGGGCAAAATCTCGCAGAACAACCTACAAGAGTCATACGCGGCATATTCCCTCGCGGCCAGAAAGGAAAACCTCGCGGCCAGCGATCGCGGAAAGATCGCCGAGGCCGCGTTTACGGTCGCCGTTTCGACGCCGACGGCTCAATCAGGTTCTCAAATCGCGCCGGAAACCGCAGCCGTTGCAACGGCGAGAGCGGGTTTGCTCAAGGACTCGATGGCCGATCTCAAGCGACTCCGGTGGTCGCAGGCGGGGTCCGCCGTCACGAAGTATTTCTACGCGGTTCAGGCCGACTACAAGAGCGGCAAAACCGGCATAGATCGCCTTATCCCGGTAATCAACTGCATGGGATCGATGCAGTCGAACGAGGCGGCGCAGGCTCTTTCGAT
>DAOPXQ010000012.1:0-18490 GCA_035352395.1 Treponemataceae bacterium
CTTTCCGGAAGTCTCCATTGTCCGTCGTCGGCGACCGACGCGGCGAGCAGCTTCCCGTCGCGATCGTAGATAGCGGACGAAAGCGGCTTATCCCGTCCCGGTTTGAATAGGGCAAGCGGCAGAAACAGGGTGAGGGCCATGCAAAGCGAAACGGCGAGCGCCGCCAGGGTGGTCGTCGAAAATCCGCGCGCCATGGAGCGCGCGCGCGCGGCGACCCAGCCCCGCGCACACCGGATCGATCTCGCCACGATCGGTGCCGCCGCGAGCGCCGAGGCGCGGCTCCGGACGTGGGCTAAGAGCGCCCGAAGCCTAGCCGCCGCGTCGCGGCCCGTCATCTGGGCTGCGCGCCCGCGATCCTCGACACGAGCTGACCGGGCACAATCGCCTGGTAGTCGGAATCGTACATGGCTTCGGCGCGGATCGCGGGTACGTAGTAGTTGCCGTTGTACGCTATCGTGGCTCTGAGCGTGAACGTTTTGCTGTCGCTCTCCTTAAGGTTGAAATAGGTGTTGATCACCGTGTCGCGAATGTCACGGTAGGTGTACAGCGTCGACTTCTGGTCGGTATCCGAACCGAGTCGGTCGTTCGCGAATTCCCAGCACGTCGGTACGGGAACCGAGAGCGCGACGTTGTCGACCTTCTTCTTCGTAAGGTTCGTGACCCGAACCTGCACGGTGAAGGTGTCCCCCGGCGCCATCTCCCTCGGGGTGATGACGCGGCCCGTTCCGTTAATGTACTGTACCGCGACGGCGAGGCCGTTCTGCATGGCGCTCTCGCCGCCGGCCGGAATCATGCCGCGCGTGGTGACCTTGCCGAAGATCGTCCGGTCCCCGGTGTTCTTGACGACGACCGTTTGGGTCGGCGACTCGAAGGGCTCAAGGTCGCGGATGACGGCCTTCGCGCCGATCGTGCCCGTAACGCTTCCCTTATCCCACTCGATCGCGTACGCGGCGTCCTTCGCCTGGTACGTCGAGTAGTAGGGGGCGAGCGCGAGGATCGCCCATCCGGTCTCGTGCGTCGAGTACCAGCGCTCGGAGCCGAATTTCTCCGCGATCTTGCGGGTCAGCTCGGAGGAGCGCGCCCCGTCCTTCATGATGCTTAATGTATTGAGCGCGATCGCCGAGTCGCGGAAATCGGATCCCCACGTGTTGCCGGATTCACGGTACGCGATGCCTTCCGCGGAAAGCTTCGCGACGAGTGTTTCCGCCGTCGGCTGCTGACCCGCGAGCGCGTAGGCTCCCGCGAGCAGCCAGCGCGCGTTGGGCGATGCGTCCTTCATCGTGATGAGCCTGTTCATCGCGCCGAGGTCCGGCGAACCCGCGAGCGCGAGGGTGTACAGGCGATATGCCTGGATGGAGTCGGTGTCCTTGCTCTCGGTCCACGATTGGGCCCTTTCTTTCTGATACGCGAGCCACGGCGAATAGACGCTGTCGGGCACCTCGTATCCTGCCTTCTTCGCCTCGACTATAAAATGACCCGCCCAGCAGGAACCCCATTCGCTCGGCGCCGTCTCTCCCGGCCAGTACGCGAAGCCGCCCGACGAGGTTTGGTAGCGCGGATAGCGCTCGATGACGGACATGACGTTCTTCTTGATCGTCGCGTTTTCGTCGGCGCTCGTCTGTACCATCGAGGGAATAAAGAGCTGCGGGAATCCGCCGGAGGTAATCTGCTCGATGCATCCATGGGGATAGGTGAGAAGGTACTGCATGCGCGTCCTGAGGTCGAGCACGGGCAAAGTTGCGAGCTCGACGCCCATTGTCTTGGAGCCTTTCTCTCCCGGACTCGGGACGAAGTCGCGATAGGTCTTGCCGGGTTCCAGCGTAAACCTTCTCGCCGTTACGAGCGGGCTTCCGCGCGACAGTACGTCTATTTCGGTTACCGACTCGATCGGGGAGAGCCCCGCGGAGGAGGGGATCGCCCTGACCTTGAAGGTCGCCATCCCGGCGCCTGACGAGCCAACCCTGAAGGTGATGGTCTTGTCGGCGACCGGCGGAACGGTGACTTTTTGCGTCTGCGCGGAAGAGATCGACCCGGTCGCCGTGAGCTCGACCGTCATCGTCTCGTCCCTCGAGCCGCCGTTGAATACCGTGACGGGGACCTCGATGGTTTCGTTCACGCCGATCGTCCGCGGGAACGTCGGGAGTATCATGGTCTCGCCGCGCACGGGAACGCTCTTTTCCGCGGTACCGTAGGCCCCTCCCTTACCCGCGACGACCATCATGCGCACCGCGCCGATGTATTCGGGCATGTCGAACGCGATGGACTTCTTTTCGTTCGCCTTGATCTCGTAGGGGCCGAAGAAGAGCACGACCGGCTTGAATCGGTTAGCCTTGCGATCGCCGCCGTTGAGGAGGCCCTCGGCGCCGCCTATCGAGAGAAGCGTTTCGAGCTTGCCGCCGTACGCGCTCATGACGTAGCGGTAGATATCCCAACTGACGAGGCGTGAGGCCTCTTTCTTATAGAATTCGTTCCAGGGGTTCGGTGCCTTGAAGCGCGTGAGCCCAAGGAGACCCTCGTCGACGATCGCGAGGGTGAAGGTCATCGGCTTTCCCGACGACTCGGATACCGTGATCGTCTGCGACTTGACGGGGAAGAACTCGTCCGCGGACGCGATTACGGGCGCGAGGCGCGTGGCGGGGTTTTCCACCATCAGCGGGATCACGCCGTAGAGCCTGATCGGAAGGTTGTTCGCGGTCTGCATATGCTTTTGGAGAAGCGTCACGTGCACGTACGCGTTTGGCGTCATCTCCGAGGTGAGCGCGAGCCGGTAAATGCTCGTGCCCTGCGCGGTGTCCATCCATTCCTGCCTGAGCACGCGGCCATCGCGCTCGACCGTGATGAGCGCGCGCCCGTCCGAACCCGAGCTGAAGGATACCTGCGCGATATCGCCCGTCTTGTAGGATGAGCGGTCCGCCGTGAGCGGTAGCATCGCGGCGCTTCCCGTACCGGCGTCCTTTCCCCGTCCGGCCCAGCCGGGCCAATCGATGTAAACGAACTTGGATGCGCTGTGCCCGCCCCGCGCGTCGCGCGCGATGACGACGTATCGGCCCCAGTCGGGATACTTAACCTCGAACTCCCAGGTGGCGCGGCCGTTCTTCGCGGTAACCGTTCCCTGCGAGATGAGCCTTTCTGATTCGCTTTCGGAGTATGACGATCCGGTGAGCGCGTCCTGCTCCCACCACCAGCGCCATTCGACTTTGTATAGCGCGATATTGATCTGCGCGGCGTCGTTGTAGGGCTTGCCTTCGGGATCGAGCACCGCTATGTCGACGCGATGCTTGGTGTCGGTAAGGAGCATGCCGCGCGTGGCGTCTCCCTTCGGGAGTCGGATGCCGACGTAGCGGTCGTACGGCGCGAAGTCGTAGTCGGCCTGCTCGACGGAGAACATCTCGGACGGCTCGAAGATGCGGGTTTGGATGCGCGCCTTCAGCTTGCCGGGGAGATTGTCGCCGCCCTCGCCGAAAAAGAAGTCCGCGCTGAAGCGCGCGGTGGAGTCTTTGTCGAGGTTTCCTTCCCAGACGGTTTTCAGTTCGGAGTCGACCTTTGCGTCGGGGTTCGTGAAGGTGTATTCGGAGTAACCGTCGAACTTGGTGTCGGCGGGGAAGAACGCGACGCTCATGTCGGCCTTGAGCCCCGGCGCGGCCGCTCCGTGAAGCCACGCGCCCTTAAGGGTGAACTCGTTGTTCTCGGGCCTAAGGGTCGTGCGGTTCGCCTTGAGGTCGATGGAAAGCCTATTCGGCACGACGGCCTCGATTCGGAGCGCCTTGGTCCAGCTCCTGCCGCCGACGCTGACGCGCGCGGTCCACGAGCCCGTGGAATCCTCGTCGCTCGTCGAGGTGTCGATGCGGTAGAACCCGCCGACGTTATCGGAATAGACGTCGGACTTGATGACCTGGCCCTCGGGATTCTGAAGCTCGAAATTGACCGGTATCGTATCAGGTACCTGGTTCTCGGGGTCCTGGAGCACGAAGACGAGGTGAATGTCGTCGCCGGGCCTCCATACGCCGCGCTCGCCGTAGATGAATCCCTTGACGCCCTTATCGGGCTTTTCGCCGTCCACGGCGAAGTGGCTGACGCTGAGCGCCGCGCCGTCGCCTATCTTTAAATACGAAGATTGGCCGTTCTTAGTCGCCGTGACGACGAAGGGATCCTTGTCCAAGTCGAGGTTGACGAAGCCGTTCTTGTCGGTGATCGCCGTGGTCGTTTTCTGCTGGGCGTAGCTCCACGCGACGACTTGCGCCCCCTCGACGGGTTGGGCCGTGCGGATGTCGGCGACGGTAACGTGATATTCGTTCGCCGCGTCGCGCTTGATCATGATGCCGAGGTCGGAGATCAGGACGTTTTTTCGCGTCAGGATCTCGTTGTGATAGTCGTAGAGATAGAACGCGGGGTGGCAGGGATCTTCCCGATAATCCCAGTATTCGTACCTGGTGTCCCAGTCGCCTTCCCAGTTGTCCCAGTAGCTTTTTTCCTTGAGTTGGTCCGCGGTGATCTCGTCCGACGGCATCTTAAGGTCCGAGAAGTCGCGGTGACCGCGGGGGCACTCGTACATAATGTGCCGCTTGCGGAAAGTCATCCTGATCTGATACATCCCATCGGGATATTTCTTCGAAAGCGGGCTTAGGTCGATACCCCGGGTGACGAAGCGGTTCTTCATCGAGGGGTCCCAATTAAACGTGAAGCTGCCGGACCATACGGGATCGCCGACGCGGACCATCTCGTTGGTTCCGTCGAGTTCGTTGACCTGCAGGAACTGCAGCGTGTTGTCGGCGTAGATTCGATAGGCCTCGACGATGACGCCCGTGAGGTTTTTGGTTTCCACCGGGACGGTGACGCCCGCGGAGGTCGGGAGGATGACTCCCTGGTCCTTGAACCTGATCTCCGGGATCTCCCACTGGGACGAGGTTTCCGACGAGACCTCGGTCTGAAGGACCTTTCCGCTCGCGCTCTTGATCCCCTTGAGAACGGTGATCGCGTCGCCGGATTGCCAGCCTTCGGTATTGAAGAGCTTTACCACGTTCGAGTCGACCGAGTAGCGGACGTTCGCCTCGCCCCTGGCGCGGATAAGGCCGCGCATGTCCTGCGTCTTGTCGACCGGATCGGAGAAGCGAACCTGAATGCAGGTCGGGTCGTTCGCGGCGATCTCCAGAACCTTGAAGTCGTCGTTCGCGGGGACGAGCCAGCTTTTTTTGCCGGACTGAGCGGAGCCTACGGGCGAGCCGGTCCAATAAACGGTGAGGAATTGGTCGGCGTCCGCGCGGGAGATGTGCCGCACGCTAAAGCGGTGCGCGGTCGACGCCTTGCCCGCGTCGTCCCATTCCACGATTTGCCGCTTGCCGCCCTCGGAGCGGCCGAGCCGCGCGCTGACCATTTCGCGGGCGGTCCCGAGGGTTACCGGAACGTCGGTCGTCAGCGATCCCGAGAAGCTGAAGAGCGCGTCTGTCCCGTCCTCGGCGTACAGGCCTTCCGGGGAGATTTCGTATTCCGACGGGCGGACGTTATAGGTGACCGTGAAGCCGCGCTTCCCCTCATCGGTTCCGGCGAGGACGCCTGTGTCCACGGAGAGCGTGAATGATTTTTTGCTTTTATACGGCTCCGACGGCGTGAACTCGACGGTACGCGAGTCGCGCAGCGCCCATGATCCTTTTTGCTCCGGCTTGAGGCTTATCGCCCTCTGAAGCGCGCCGGGATCGGCGATCGGCGAAATGAAACGGACGACCAATGGGTCGAGCCTTCCCGGAAAGTTTGCCGTGAGCTCTTCCACTTCCCTGATCGTGGTGACGGGAAAGGATCGCTTACCGTTTGCGAACGTCGCGACGAGCGTAACGGCTATCGCGACGACGACGATAAAGGCCGCGGCTATCGCGGTCCTTGGGGAAAGATTCAGGTGTCTCGGGGTTTTCATACCTTAATAATAGCACGAAATTCGGTTTCATTCCCGCGCGGAAAGAGTCGGGTAATCGAAATATTTTCCTTCAAGGACGATTTCCCTCGCGAGCGAGGCGAGCCGCTCGTTACCGCACATTTCCTCGAAGCTTTTGCCCGAGTCGCCGCGGCAGAGTTGCGCGAGCCGTTCGTCGAGCCTCGCGGTGACCGGGAATGGGTCCAGCGGGTTAGGCTCGGGCCGCTTTCGACGGAGGTTCGTCCGTTCCGCCTTGAGCCATTCGGCGTATTTATCGGTAGCCGCGCGGAGCGGCCTCGTGTCGACTCCGCGAAAGGAGTAGAGGTGGTCCATATGGCAAAACAGGACGAAAAGCGCGTCGGATGCGGAGAGAAGCGATCGGTATATTCGATGGGGCGGCATGCAGTCGACGCCGCGTTCGGACAGTTCGCGCGCCCACGCGCTGGCTAGGGGCGCCGCGTAATCATAGGCGGGAAATCCCGACTGGCGGTTTTCGCGGAACACCCGCGCGTAGAGCTCCTCAAGCCCGGGAAAACGCTGATGCACAAGATCGACGAACAGGTCTTTCTGGCGGCCTGGCCTGAGGGTAAGCCCTCCCGGGTACACGAAGTCCGCCCCGGCGCCGAGCGCGGCGTCGAAAACCGCGCGCACGGATACCTCCCCGTCGGAGATCCCGGGGCATAGCGGCATCGGAAGCACGCCCGTCATGAAGCCCGCTTTCTTGGCTTGGCGGATTACCTCGAGCCGAGCCTCGGGAGGGGAGGCGCCGGGCTCGATCGCGGCCGCGACCGAGGCGTCCATCGTCGTGACGGTTACGAGCATGAGGGTCTTGGGGAATTTGGAGAAAAGGTCGAAGTCGCGGAGCGCGAGGTCGTTTTTCGTGAGCGCGACGATCGGTACGTCGGCCCGTCCGGTTTCCGGGCGGATCATCGCCGCGAGGCTCGCGCGCGTCAGGCCGAGTTCCTGTTCGAGCGGCTGGTATACGTCCGTCACTCCAGAACCGATCCCCACGGCGCCGTATTCGCGTGCAAAGGCACCGCCCTTGACGTCGGCGGCGATCAGCGCCGGGAGGTTTCGCCTGACTTGGATGTCGCGCGCGAAATCCCCCTCGACGTAGTACTTTTCGGCGCGACCGTCGCAGTACATGCATCCGTGCCCGCAGCCTCGGTACGGGGCCTGGGCGCGGTAGAGGCAGGCGAAGAACGGGTCGGGGAACGACGCCTTGCCGATCCCGCTTTTCGCCTCTATGTCCCCGACCATCCCGCGATTATTCCGCGGTGAGGAGGACGGAAAGGAGGCTCTCGTCGCGGGAGTCGTGTCCGGCCTGGATGTCGAATTCGCCCGGCTCGAGCCGCGCGATCCCGTCCGCGCCGACGACCGCGAGGGCGTCTACCGCGAGCGGTATCGTAATGGTCGCGGTCTCGCCGGGGGCGATCTCCGCCTTTCCGTAAGCTCGAAGGCTTCGCACGGGCGTGACGACCGAGGCGACCCGATCCGCGGAATATACCTGCACCGTTTCCACGCCGGCTCTCTTGCCGACATTCGTTACCGTGACGATCACGTCAATCGTTTCGCCCGCCTTTGCGGTCGATCGCGAGAGCCTGACGCCGTCGTACCGGAAATCCGTATAGGAGAGTCCCTCGCCGAAGGCGAATAGTGGCGTCGCGTCGCAGTCGAAGTATTTGCCCTCGTGCCAGCCCGGCAGCTGGTTGTAATACACGGGAAGCTGGCCGGTTTTCCTGGGGAACGAGATGGGAAGCCGTCCCTGGGGATGGATGCGGCCGAACGCGATCTCTGCGAGCGCCTGCCCTCCGAGCGTCCCCGAATTAAAGGTCTCCAGAATGGCGTCGGACGCCTCGGCGACGCTGGCGAACTCGAGGGGCTTACCGTTGACCAGAATCGAGACGAGGGGAATTCCCTTTTTGTCGCAAGCCGCGCGGAGTTCCCCGACGAGCGCGTCCTGCATGCCGGTCAGCGCGAGATCCGCGCGGTCGTGGCCCTCGCCGGTTTGCCAAAGGGTGTCGCCGACGGCGACGAACACGATGTCAGCCTTGGCCGCGAGCTTTTTGGCGCGGGCGATGGTTTCCTTCGCCGAGTCCTCGACGTCGCATCCCTTATCGTAAATAACCTTGACGCCTTCCGATCTCGCGATCGCGGTAAGACCGTCGAGCATCGTCGTGACGCGGAAGGTCGGCACCGCGTCGTAGTGCGGCGTGGGGTGCGTAAAGAACGTCCAGTCGCCGAACTGAGCGCGGACGGAATCGGCGTTAGGCCCGATCACCGCGATCGTCCGAACCGCTCGGTCCGTCATGCGCGGCTCGTCGTTTCCCGCGACTGCGCGGGCCTTGCCTCGGATCGGGAGCGCGGGCATTCCACGGACCGCGCGGTTTTTTAGGAGCACGATCGACTTTCTCGCCGCGTCGAGGTTGACCCTCGCGTGCGCGGCGCAGCCGAAAACCTTCGCCCCTTCGCCCGCCGTCGGGTCCTCGGCGAGGGTAAGCGTCTTTACCTTCGAGGTAACGTCGAAAAGCCCCGCGATGAATTTGACGCGGAGGATTCTCCGCACGGCGTCGTCGATGAGCGAGACGTCGACCTTGCCCGCCTTCGCGAGCGCGACCGTCTCGGCGTAGAACTCGGGAGTCGTCATTATCATGTCGTTTCCGGCGGCGAGGGCGATCGCCGAGGCTTCCGAGAGGTCTTTGGCCATTTTCTGACGCCTGAGGAGGCTGAGGACGTTCATCCAGTCGGTGACGATAAAGCCCTCGAAACCGAGTTCTTTTTTCAAAAGTCCCTTGAGGAGTTCGGGGCTCGCGGAGCAGGGGAGTCCGTCCACGGGCTCGTAGCCCGCCATGGCCGTAAGGCAACCGGCTTTCACGGCCTCCGCAAAGGGCGGCAGGAAGGTTTGGCGGATAGACCGCATGGAAACCGGAGAATCGTAGGAGTCTCGGCCGCCGGTGCTTTCGCCATAAGCGATAAAGTGCTTGGCGCACGCCACGATGCGCTCGGGATCGGAAACGTCGGGCCCTTGATACCCGCGGACCATCGCCGCGCCCATCTTTCCCGCGAGGAACGGGTCTTCGCCGAAGGTTTCGTCGATTCGTCCCCAGCGGAGATCGCGGCCGAGGCAGAAAACGGGCGAGAAGGTCCAATGCAAGCCTTCCGCGGCTACCTCTCGGGCGGTCGCCTCCGCGACGCGCTCGGCGAGCCCTTCGTCCCAGCTCGACGCCAAGCCGAGTTGGCTCGGAAATACCGTCGCGCCGTTATGGATGGCGTGCCCATGGATCGCGTCGATGCCGAAGATTATCGGGATGCCGAGCCGGGTCCGCGTGGCGAGTCGCTGGATTCGGCGCGCGTTGTCACCAAGGGTATGCAGAAACGATCCCGCGCCCAGACTCGCCCAGGAGTCCGACTCTTCGCTCGGGATTATGCTGTAACTAATTTGGACCATCTGCGCGATTTTTTCCTCGAGGGTCATTTCCCCGAGCAGCAGTTCCACGCGTTGGTCGGTGGCTTTCGAGGCATCGAGCCAGGGTCTCTGTCTTTCGGTCATATATCTACTCCTTGGCGTAATATGTTTTTGTAAGAAACAAAATACAATAGTAGTATTAAAATACAGGGTAAACGGGAAAAGCGCAATGCGTAAACTACCGTAAATTATACGTAATAGTCGCGGCCTTGCTTCGATTTTTCACTTTTTTGCCGATATATCTGCTAGAATAGCGTGAGAGAGGAGAGTTGACATGACCGGTATGATTCTTGCCGCGTTTTTATTCATCTGCGCATGCGCATGCGCAATCGCCATCGTTTTGTATCGCAAGGTTAACCACCTTAGACAGGTTCTGACTGATATCACCGGTCCCCTTTCCTCCACTACCGCATCGCTTGAGCACGGCATATCGGCATTCTCGTCCGGCGACATCCGCTATCACATCACGCCCCCCGCGGGGAAGCCCCTTACTCCCGAGGGCAAGGCGCTTATGGCACTCCTCGACTCAAGCTTGGTAGACTTCAATTCAATAACCGACAAGCCCTCAAAGCGCCTGTGCTTTTCGGGCGCCAATAGCTACCAGGAAGGCATCATGGCCGGCGAGGAGATCGTGAAGATCCTCGGCGGCAAGGGGCAAATCGCGTGCATTATCCCGTCGTACGCGCAGATTAACCATGTCCTCCGCATGAAGGGCTGCCTTGATTTCCTTTCCGGGAAGCATACGTCCATCGCTTCCGCGGGCGTCTTCGTCGGCGACGGTAACCGCGAGGGAACCGCGAAAAAATGCGAGGAGATCGTCAGTTCCTTCCCGGAGATCAATCTTATCTATATTACCGATGGCTTCACGCCGCTCGCCGCCGTCGAGACCCTTTCGAGATTGCAGTGCAGGGCGCATATCGTCGCGTACGACGCGGTCCCCGAGAATATCGCGCTCCTCAAGGAAGGGAAGATCACTTGCCTCATCGAGCAGAGCATGTATACCCAGTCCTGGAACGCGCTCGTCCAGATCTATAACGCGCTCGAGGCGTCCTGGAAACCGATAACCCCGAAGTTCTTCATGCAGCCTATCCCGATACGCAGGGACAACTACCGCACCTATTGGGACGACGACCGCGACTGTCGCGTGATGCGCGACGAGGAACGGGCCCAACTCGCGGTTCCCGCGCCGAACAAGTCCGGAAAGCAATATAAGCTTGGCCTCCTCCTACCGCACTCGACGGGGGTTTTCGAGGGATTGAATAACGGCGCGATCGCGGCGAAGAAGGCCCTTGAGGCGCTCGGCTCTCGCGTCGAGGTCGTCGACGTCTTCAAAAATTGGGATGACTTTGGCTCCGAGGCCCTTTTTGGGCCGCAGATAACCCGCTTCATTTCCGAGCGCTTCGACGGCTTCGCGACCGTCGTCGTGGACCCCGCCATCGCAAACGACATCAACAAGGCCGTGGACGCGGGCCTCAAGGTAACGACCTTCAATACGGAGCCGTCCAATTTCCGCGAGATCATCCTTTCGATCCTCGTCAATACCGACGAGCTTTCGCGCGAAAGCCACCAACTCGCCGCCGCCGCGGAAGAATCCTCCCGCGCTAACATGCAGATCGGGACGGCCATCGACGGAATCCGGAAGGACATCGAGGAAGAGGAAAAGCGCATAGACGCTAACGATCGCGAGCTCAATGCCCTGAACGCTAAAATAGGCAGCATGAAGGGATCCCTCGTGCAGTACGCGGACATGGTCCAACGGATGAACACCGAGTCCTCGCATGGCGTTTCGTCGATGGACCTGGTATGGCGCGAGGCCCAGCGGCTCAAGGAAGTTATCGATTCCATCGGCACGGAGCTCGCCAGCTTCAACGAGCGGCTCGCGAAGATCACGCAGTTCGCGGGGCTCATCGAGTCGATAGCGGAGAACACCAACGTGCTCGCGATCAACGCCTCGATTCAGGCGGCTCGCGCGGGCACGGCGGGCAAGTCGTTCGCGGTCGTCGCGGGCGAGGTCCGAACCCTCGCGGGAAGTTCCCAAAAGACCGCCGAGGACATTCGCGTCCTCGTGAACGAGCTTACCGAATCGATGACCGGCCTCATGGACACGAGCTCCCGCGGGTCGTCCCAGATGGCGACCAACATGGATCAGACGGTCGCGGCGCGAAAGTCCTTCGAGTCGATCGCCGCCGTGATCAACGACGCGAGCTCCTCGATACACGCCATTACGGAGGCGGTAGAAGGGCTCGTGCAGGTCGGCAAGGGAGTCAAGACGAATATGGACGCGATCGGCCAAATGAGCGAATTGAGCACCAGGCGCATCGAGGAGATATCCTCTTCTGTATCCGAACTGCTCAATCAGTCGGCCGACCTTTCCGTCACGGCGAATCGCCTGAGGGAGATGACGCAGGGGCAGGAAGCGCTCTTCTCTCATCTATCGGTCCGCGACGACTGACCGGGAGCTATTGAGAAAACCGCGTAAAGTAAGTATATTGAAGACTCTTGACCGGACGCGTTCTGTTTAACGTCCGTCCGGGAGATGGAGTTTTCTATGAGTATGGACAAGATGCGAAATATCGGGATCATGGCGCACATCGACGCCGGAAAGACGACGACGACGGAGCGGATCCTTTTTTATACGGGCAAAATTCACCGGATCGGCGAGATAGACGACGGCGAGGCGACGATGGACTGGATGGCGCAGGAGCAGGAACGCGGCATCACCATCCAGAGCGCGGCCACGACCGCCTATTGGCGGGACCATCAGATCAACATCATAGATACCCCTGGGCACGTCGACTTTACCGCCGAGGTAGAGCGATCCCTGCGCGTCCTTGACGGCGCGGTCGCCGTATTGTGCGCCGTCGGCGGCGTGCAGCCCCAGACCGAGACGGTATGGCGTCAGGCCGACCAGTACGCGGTTCCCCGCGTGTGCTTCGTCAACAAGATGGATCGCGTCGGCGCGGACTTTTTCGGCGCGATCAAGGACGTCACGGATAAATTCGGCGCGGTGTGCGTGCCGCTTCAGATACCGATAGGCGAGGGCGCGGACTTCGAGGGCGTGATCGACCTTATCGCCATGAAGGAAATCCGCTGGGACGCGGATACCGAGGGCGAGAAGATGGAAACGTCGGACATCGCCGCGGAACGGCTCGACGACGCGCGCGCCTGGCGAGAGCGCTTGCTCGACGCGGTGTCCGCCAACTCCGACGAGATTACCGAGATTATCCTTGAGGGCGGCGAGGTTCCTCCTGACGCGATACGCAAGGAAATCAGGCGCGCTACCATCGCCCGCGAGTTCGTGCCGTTCATCTGCGGCGCGTCCCGTAGGAACACCGGCATACAGCCCCTTATCGACGCCGTCGTCGACTATCTGCCCGCGCCCAACGAGGTCCCGCCGGCGGTCGGTTTCCATACCAAGAAAGAAGAGGACATTACCGTGCCCTGCAAGGCCGACGGCGTGCCGCTCGGCCTCGTCTTCAAGATCCAATACGACCGCGAGGCCGGTTCCCTCTGCTACGTCCGCATGTATTCGGGCAAGATCAAGACGGGCGACCAGGTGTTCAACGTCGGCAAGAAAAAGCGCGAGCGCGTCAATCGCATCCTTCGCATGCACTCGAACAAATCCGACCCCATGGACTCCGTCGAGGCGGGCGATATCGCCGTGTTCATCGGCCTCAAGCTCGCGCAGACCGGCGATACCGTCGGCAGCGAGGGCATGCCGATCATACTCGAGAAGATGCATTTCCCCGAGCCCGTGATCTCCGTCGCCATCGAGCCCAAGACGATGAGCGAGCGCGATAAGCTCAAGGAAACCCTCGACATCCTCGCGCGCGAGGACCCGACCTTCACCAGCCGCGAGGATTCCGAGACGGGCCAGCTTATCATCTCCGGCATGGGCGAGCTTCATATCGACGTGCTCGTCACGCGCATGATCGACGACTTCAAGGTGCAGGCTCGCGTCGGCAACCCGCAGGTTACCTACCGCGAGTCCGTGACCCAGGCGGTTGAGCATACCGAGAACTTCAGCAAGAATATCGGCGGCAAGGACGCGACCGCGGGCGTTACGCTCCGAGTCGAGCAGCTACCACGCGGAACCGGCAATCAATACCGCAGCGCGGTCAAGAAAGCGGCAAACGTCCCGGACGAGATCTTCGACTCGATCGAGCAGGCCGTCACGAACGCGTTCGGCTCCGGCATCCAGTACGGCTATCCGTGCGCGGACGTCGGCGTGACGCTTCTCGCGCTTGACTACAGCGAGCTGACCTCGACGCCCTTCGCGTTCGAGGCCGCGGCTTCGATGGGATTCGACGAGGCGTGCAGAAAGGCGAGTCCTGAGCTCCTCGAGCCCGTCATGAACGTCGATATCCTCTGCCCCAAGGACTTCGTGGGAGACGCGATGAGCCAGATAACCCAGCGCGGCGGCTTGATCTCGAGCCTTGAGTCGAAGCCCTCGATAGAGGTGGTTCACGCTCAGGCGCCTATGGCGAAGATGTTCGGTTTCTCGACGTCCTTGCGGTCGGTCACCCAGGGCCGAGCGTCGTTCGGCATGACCTTCAGCCATTTCGAGGTAAAGAAGGGCGGGCTCGGTAACGGGCGTTGATTTTCGTCGACCTTGATCGATTATACCTACCGGTAGGTATAGGATTCCCAAAATAGAGCTTTTTTACACTTTAATTCCCGCGCAACGCGGAAATGAAAGTCTTATAATGAAAGCAGATTATGAAATGGGAATCAACGGCGCAGGAACGACACGACTCAAACGCGACGAGGCGGCTTTGCGTGCTTTGCATAGACGACAGCGCCTCGCAGCTTCAGGTATATCGCGAGAACCTTCAGGAAAAATACGACGTCGTTCTCGCTAAAACCTATGAGGACGCCATAGCGGCATTGACCACGGACAAGCCGGATATCATCCTTTTGGACATGATAATGCCGCAGATCAGCGGCCTCGAGTTCCTTGAGATATTGAGGGAAAGCCCCAGTTTCGAGGCGATCCCCGTAATTATCGTCTCGGGCGACAACGACGCGGACCACGTGCGCTCCGCCTTCATGAAGGGAGCGGTCGACTACATCCGCAAGCCCTATGACCGCGAGGAACTTGATTTGCGGATCACGCGGCTCCTCAAGTTCGTGAAAAACGACCGAAGTCCCTCAAAGTCGCAGGGCGACTATTCCGCAGCCCAGGCCTTGATGATCAAGTCGCTGGCCGACCTCGCGACGACGCGCGACAACGAGACGGGACAGCATCTCGCGCGAATCGAGAAATACGTCGCGGTAATCGCGCGGCGCGCGCGGGTCTCGTCGTGTTTTTCCGCTCAGATCGACGACTCGTTCGTCGAGAGCATCACGAGCCTCGCCGTCCTTCACGACATCGGGAAGGTGAGCATACCAGACTACATCCTTTACAAGCCGGAACGGCTTTCCCCGTCGGAATTCGAGATCATGAAGAAGCACACGACCAGCGGCGCGGAGACCATACGCAAGATACGTAAGTCGTTTCCAGATTTCGAGTTTCTTCAAAACGCCGAGGATATCATCCTGTATCACCATGAGCGATGGGACGGGACGGGGTATCCCGAGGGCCTTAAGGGGCCGACGATTCCCCTGCGGGCGCGAATCGTCTCGCTCGCGGACGTCTTTGACGCGCTCACCATGAGGCGCGTGTATAAGCCGCCGATGGGCGTCGACGAGGCCATCGGGATCATCGCCTCGGGAAGGGGCATTCAGTTCGATCCGGATTTAATAGAAATTTTTCTTGAGTCAGCGGGGGAGTTGCGGGAAATTCATTCGGCGTATAAAGACGAGGAATGATCCGGTTTTTTTTATTCTCCCGCCGCCTCGAACGCGCCGCGCTCGAATAGTCGTCCCGCGTTGAGTATGACGACGGTACGGTCGTCTTTCGTCGCTATCCCCTGCACGAATTCGGGGTCGATCCTGAGCCCAATCCCCGGGGATTCGCAGATTTCGAGTTCCGGGAAGACGGTAACGCCGCAAACGCCGTCCACGATGGCGCCAATCAATCTCGTTCCTTCGTCGTACACCCTCTCGATTATCAGGATCGTGCGCTCATCGGCCAAGGGGGCAGCGTCGAGCGAGAATTTCTTTCGAAGGTCGATTACCGGTATGACGCTCCCTCGGAGGTTGATCACCCCGGCGACGAAATCCAACGGGGAGGGGAGCGGCGTGATCGAGCGAATGAACGCGACTTCGCGCACGTACGGAATCCTGAAAGCGTACGTCTCGGCGGATAGCGTAAAGCAGAGATACTGATTAGTGTCAGAACTTGCCGAAGCCGCCATCGTTTTCCCCTTCGGCGCTCTCTCTCGCCGATTTTTGGATCGGGTCCCCTGTCGCCGCCGCTCGCCGCGCCTTTTCGCGATGCCCCGATCCGGACTTAAGCGCCCTCACCGAATCGCGAAGCGCGACGGTTTGCCCGGAGAGTTCCTCCGCTGTCGAGGCAAGCTCCTCGGACGACGACGCGTTTTCCTGCACGACCGTGTTGATCTGGTAAATCGCCGAGTTGAGCTGCTGAATCGCGGATGACTGCTCGACGCTCGAGACGTTGATCTTGGAGACGAGGCTCGCGGTCATTTGTATGTCCGGGACCATCTGGTTAAGGAGTTTACCGGCGTCCTCCGCGAGGGCGACGCTTGAGCGCGAGAGGATCTCGATATCCTTCGCGGCGTTTTGGCTATGGTCGGCGAGTTTCTGTACCTCGTTCGCCACCACGGCGAAACCGCGCCCGTGTTCGCCCGCGCGCGCGGCCTCTATCGCGGCATTGAGCGAAAGAAGCCCCGTTTGCCGCGCTATTTCCTTTATGACGAGGACTCGCTCGGAGATTTCCTTCAGCGCGTCGACGGTCTTTCTCATCACCGAGCCGCCTTCCATCGCGTCGTTGGCGGACTTCATCGCCGCCTTCTCCGTCTTTTGCGCGTTCTCCGCGTTTTGGCTGGTCGCGGTGGATAGCTCGCTCATGTTGATCGAGATTTGCTCGATGTTCGCGGCCTGCTCGCTCGCGCCGTTCGCGAGCTGCTCGGAGGAGCACGAGATCTGCCTTGAGCCGTTCGTAATGTATTCCGCGCTTGCCTCGATCGAGTCCACGACGGAGAGGATCGACCGAAGCGTTCTCGACGAAATCAGGCCGGCGAGCGAGATGCCTATCGCGATTAGTAGAATCATCCCCCCGATCGACAGCGTTTCCATCTTCGAGTTCGAGACGGCGTTCGCGGCGCCGCGATCAAGCGTCGTCTGTATCATCGAGGTGATCGTGACGTTGAGCGGCTCCAACGTTTGCTTGAGGCCGTCGTTGTACAGCGATTGCGCTTCCTGTATTTTCCCCGAGGAAGCAAGGCCGGCTATCGTCCTGCACATTCGCCTGAACTCGATACGGCTCTTAAGGTAGTCATTGAACGCGCGGCGCTCGTTTTCCTGATGAAGCGCCTTTCGGTAAGTAATCTCCTGAGTCTCGATCGAGGTAAAGTTCTGGTTTATCCGCTCGATCGTTTCCTGCATCTCCGTCGCGTTTCTTTTTATGAACAGCGACGTGACGTTTAATGTCGCCCTCTGGGTTTCCCCGTAAATTATCGCGAGGGCGCCGATCGGAACGGACGTACCCTCGTAAAGCAGGATATCCGCGTCGTAGCTTTCCTTGATATTCACGATCCCGGCGATACCGATCGTCACGCCAAGCAGCGCGATGCCGAACAAACCGCCCGCGATCCGTCTCTTGATTCCGATTGCCATAATCGTCTCCTTCTTCCCTACAGCGCGCAGGAATAGGCCCAGCGTTTTATTATCTCGCTCGTGTTAAGAATGAGCGCCACCGAGCCGTCGCCCAATATCGTCGCGCCGGAAACGACCGGTATGGTCTCAAGCGGCGCGGTAAATGGCTTTATGACGACTTGTTGCTTGCCCTCGATCATGTCGACGATGAGGGCGACGTCATTGCCCTCGATGGTAGCGATGATCGCACGCGCGTCGGGAGTGATCTCGGAAGGTACCCGCAATAGGCGCTCGTGGAGATCGATGAGGGGAATCATCTTTCCCCTGAATCGAAGGACGTCGTGCTCCACGAGTCCCGCCGCGACGCAATCGTCGAGGCATAGGCATTCCTGAACGAGATTGAGGGCGAGCACGTAGGTGATCTCGCCGAGTCGTACCAGAAGGCAGTCGGTTATGAGAAGCGTCAGCGGGATCGTCAGCGTGATCGCCGTGCCGCGTCCCTGTTCCGTCGTGATCGCGATATCGCCTTGCAGGCGGTCGATGCTCATGCGCACCACGTCCATCCCGACCCCGCGCCCGGAGAGGCTCGTGGCGCGCTCGGACGTGGAGAATCCGGGCTCGAATATTACCTGGATTATCTTGCTCATATCCGCTTCGTTTCTATCGATCAATTTTCGCTCGATCGCCTTTGCCTTTATTTTCTCTATGTTGAGTCCCGCGCCGTCGTCGCTGATCACGATTTGCACGCTGGTGCCGATCTGGCAGGCGGATATGGTTATGGTCCCGGTCGATGGCTTGTTAAGCCTCAGCCTCGTCGATATCTGCTCGATCCCGTGATCGATGGAGTTCCTGATTATGTGGATAAGCGCGTCTTTAAGCGACTCGATGACGTTTTTGTCGATCTCCGTATTCGCGCCCACTATCTCGAGCCTGACGTCCTTTCCGAGTCGCTTCGCGGTGTCGTGAACGACGCGCTGCAGCCCGGAGAACGATTCCTCAAGGGGAACCATTCTCATGTACATCGCGTGGTCGCGTAGCGTTCCCGTCAGTCGTTCAAGCTGCTCCGCGATGGATTTGACCATGTGGCTTGATTCCGTTGATTCGCGCGATAGTTGCGCCTGCAGGATGACGAGTTCCCCGATCGCGTTGAAGAGAAGGTCGAGCTTGTCTCTTCTCACTTTGATGAATCCCGTTTCGTTTCGCGGTTCCCTGATTCCGGGAAGGTACTGAAGCTGTTCCTGCTGTTTTTTTTCGAGTCTTGCATGAAGGGGTTTGTCGACTGCCAGGTCATCGGTAGGCTTGTCATCCGCGGCCTGGTCGTCTGCGGGTTTGTCATCGGATTGTTTGTCATCGGTTGATTTGTCATCTGCGGTTCTCGATGGTTGAGATTCCCTTTGCGA
>DAOPXQ010000013.1:0-18471 GCA_035352395.1 Treponemataceae bacterium
GCGACGAGAAGGCCAGAGCTTTTATTGAGTACGGCGATCGAGTCGTCCTGATAGACGATCGAGTAAGGTTCATTGCGCTTCATTCCCTAACTATAGCATAAACGCGCGGGGGATGGATACGCGGAACTCGCTGCCGACGCCGACGACACTCTTGACCGAGGCGGTTCCCCCGTGCGCGAGCGCGATGTGCCGGACGATCGAAAGCCCAAGCCCCGTGCCTCCAAGGTCTCTGCTGCGTCCCGCGTCGACTCGGTAGAAACGCTCGAAGATCCTCGGCAGGTACGCCTCCGCGATCCCCGGGCCATTGTCGGAAACCGCTATGTCCAGCGACTCCCCGTCGTCGGAGCCGGCGCCGGACACCGAGGCCTCGACGCGCACCTCGGATCCCTCGGGGCTATAGCGTATCGCGTTCTGGACGAGGTTCGTCACGGCCTGTTCCATCAAGCCTTGATTCATCGGGAAGACGAGATCGTCGGGGCATGAGTATTCGACCTTGGTCCGTTTCGCGCGCGCGAATCCGTCGCAAAGCGACTTTACCCCGCCCATGAGATCGGTAACGAGCGTCGGCTCGCGCTTGATCGCTTGTCCCTCGCCTTGCTCGAGCCGAGAGACCGTCAGGAGATCCTCGATGATCGCCCCGAGGCGCGAGGACTGCTGGTCGAGGATCTCGAGGAACCTTCTCGAGTCGACGGGGTCGTCGATGGCGCCTTCCCTCAAAGTCTCGATAAAGCCGCGTATTGAGGTGACCGGCGTCTTGAGCTCGTGCGAGACGTTCGCGACGAAGTCCTTGCGTATCCGCTCGAGGTTCTTGAGGCGCGTAATGTCGCTGAACACGAGCAACCGCTCGGGGCTCCCCTCGATCGGCGTGGACTTCGCGAGGAGATACTTGGCGGGCGCCGACGGGTTCGCGCGGAATTCCAGCGTGAGTTCCGTCTCCCCTTCGGTCGGACGTTTGGCGAAGTCTGCTATCTCGGCGTTGCGGATCGCCTGAATGAGCGGCATCCCCGCGTATTGCTGCCCGCCCAACCCGAACAGCGACTCGGCCGCGGGGTTTGCCCTTATGATCGCGCCGTTGCCCGAAAGCACGATCAGGGCGTCGTTCATGCTCGCGAGTATCGCGTCCGTCTCGCGGTTTTTCTCGTCGAGGGCCGAGATCTTGTCGTCGATCCTGCCCGCCATTTCCGAGAAAGTGTCGGCGAGGCTGGTAAGCTCGAGCGGCCAGGACGCCTCGCCCGAGGCGGGGGCCGTCATGCCGTCGGCGTAGCCGCGCGCGCGCGCGCCGAGGATGTCGAGCGGCCCGCTAATGCGCGACGCGACGAGAACCGCGAGGGCGAGGGCTAGCACGAGGATCGCGGCCGCCGCGCAGAGAATGACGGCGAACAGCCTCTGGGAGGCGACGTTTACGTAGTGAACGGAAAGCGCCAGCCTGAGCACGTCGCCCCGATACGGGACCGCGAGGTAGAGCATCGTCTTCCCCAGGCTTGAGCTGCGGCGGA
Source organism: Treponemataceae bacterium (assembly GCA_035352395.1). GTDB lineage: Bacteria > Spirochaetota > Spirochaetia > Treponematales > Treponemataceae > Teretinema. The sequence continues at coordinate 1,497 of DAOPXQ010000013.1, forward strand.
CGGAGATCGTTTGCCTTCCGTTCCGCGCGCCGATGAACTCGGGCCTGTCCGCGTGGTTTTCCATCCGCGCGGTGTCGGTGTTGGAATCGGCGAGCACGGTGCCGTCGTAGGCGATATAGGTTATCCTGAAGTCTGGATCGGCGCCGACGGTCGAGCAAAACTCCCGAAGCGCTTCGCCGCGCGCGAGTTCTGGTCGCGCGTCGAGGAGGGTCGCGATCCCCCTCGCGAACTGCGAGAGGTTCGCCTCCGTTTGCCTATATGCCGCGTTCCTGAGGGCGTAGCCGCTGACGGCGGTGAACGCCGCGACAGTAACGAGAATGATCGCGGCAGAGGACGTGAAGAGATATACCCAAGTTCGCCGCTTTCCGCGCCCCGTCATTCAGGGTCCCTCATCCGGTATCCGATGCCGCGGACGGTCTCGACGACGTCCGACTTCGCCCCGAGTTTTTTCCTGATGCTGAGTATTTGCACGTCGATGGAACGCTCCGTGACGGGATACGAGCTTCCTTTCACGGCGCTGATTATCTGCGCGCGGGAAAAAACCCTGCCCGGGTTTCTCGCGAGGAACTCAAGGATCTGGAATTCGGTGACGGAGAGCGCGAGCGGCTCCGAGTCGGAGAACGCCTCGTGGCGTTCCGGGTTAATCGATATGCCGTGAATGCGCGTCGGCCCAAAGTCGTCAGGCCCCGTCGCGGGGGACTCCGCCGCGGCCGCCTTGCGCCTGAGAGCGGCGCGCACGCGCGCGATGAGCACCTTCGGGGAAAACGGCTTGGTGACGTAGTCGTCGGCGCCGAGCTCAAGGCCGACCACGACGTCCGCGTCCTCGGTTTTCGCCGTTACCATTATAATGGGAATTCCCGCCGTCGCCGGGTCCGCGCGCAGCTTCCTGCATACGTCGAGGCCGCTCATCCCCGGCAGCATGAGGTCAAGGAGAACGAGGTCGGGAGGGGAGGCCTTCGCCGACTTGATGGCTTCCTCGCCGTTCGCGCACGCGGTGACGCGGAATCCTTCCTTTTCAAGGTTGTATTTCTGCAGTTCGAGGATGGCGGTTTCGTCGTCCACCGCGAGGATTGTCTCGTTGCTCATGGCCATAGAGTAGCGCACCCCGCCGGCTTTTGTCTTACAATAATCTTGTATTAACCGATTTTTAACGAAAACCTTATCACTCTCTCACGCTTACGCCTTACGTTTGGTACATCTATATTTACGGAGGAATCCCTGATGAAAAAGAACCTGATGCTCGCGGCTACCCTCGTTTGCGGCTGCGCCCTGCTCGCCGCCGAGACGTATACCTTCGGAGGCTCGACCACCGTTCAGCCCATCGCCAACGTCGCCATCGAGAAGTTTACCGCGTCGAAACCCAACGTTCGCATCTCCTACGAGGGCGTGGGCTCCGGTACCGGACTCAAGCAGCTTTCGGAGGGAACCCTGACCCTCGCGGGATCCTCCAGGGACCTGAAGAAGTCGGAGCTTGACGCGGGACTCGTGCCCGTCGCGATCGCGAGCGACGCCCTTACCGTCGTGGTTAACAAGGACGTTCGCGTCGCGAATCTCACCAAAGACCAGCTCGCCGGAATCTACTCCGGCACGATCGTGAACTGGAATGAAGTCGGCGGTAAGGACGAGAAGATCGAGGTCGTCAACCGCGACGAGACCTCGGGCACCTTCGGCGCCTTCAAGGAACTTGTGCTTGACCCTAAGAAACTCGCCTTCACCAAGAACGCGATCGTCGCCAAGGAAAACGGCGAGGTCGCCGCGAAGGTCGCCTCGACCCCGGGAGCGATCGGATACGTCGGGCTCGGCTTCGTCGAGGAAATCACCAAGGCCGGCGGAAAGGCGCTCGCGATCGGCGGGATCGATCCTTCCGTCAAGACCACGCTCGACGGCTCGTATCCGCTGTCGCGCAAGCTGTACATGGTCACCAAGGGCCCCGCTAAGGCCGGTTCCGTGGAGAAGTCCTTCGTTGACTACGTTCTTTCCGCGCGCGGCAGGGTGATCGTCAAGGAAGCGGGATTCATCCCCCTCAAGTAAGGAGCGAGACGTGACGAAAGTTCGGAGATTCATGGAAGCCGGCCTGGAGCGTACCTTTCTCGCGTGCGCGCTCGTCTCGATAGCGAGCGTGGCGCTGATGACGGTGTTCATCTTCCGGCAGGGATTGCCCCTGTTCGCGAAGGTAAGCCTTCCCGACTTTCTCCTATCGATCGACTGGTTCCCGTCTCGGGACCCTAACCCGGGATACGGAATCCTTTCGTTCATCGTGGGTTCCGTTATCGTCACGGTCATGTCCCTCGCGATCTCGGTTCCCGTCGGAATCTCGACGGGAATCTTTCTCGCCGAGATGGCCGGGCGCCGGTTCGGCCCATTCCTGCGCGCGGCCGTCGAGCTGCTCGCGGGAATCCCCTCGGTTATCTACGGCCTCTTCGGCATCGCGGTCATCGTGCCGCTCGTGCGGATGATACCCGGCGGAAACGGGTATTCCGCGCTTTCGTCCTCCATCGTTCTCGCCATCATGGTTCTGCCCACCATCATTAACATGACCGAGGTCTCGGTCCGCTCCGTGCCGAACGAGCTTCGCGAAGGGTCGCTCGCGCTCGGGGCGACGAGGTGGCAGACCATCAGCGGCGTGCTTGTGCCCGCCGCGCGGTCGGGCATCGTCACGGGCGTCGTTCTCGGCATGGGCCGCGCCCTCGGGGAAACCATGGCCGTGCTGCTCGTCGGCGGAAACGCGCCGATCATGCCCGCGGGTCCCCTATCCATGGTCAGAACCCTGACCATGAACGTGATCACCGACATGGCATACGCCGAAGGGACCCATCTGACGGCGCTCTTCGCGACCGCCATCGTCCTCTTCGTCTTTATCCTCGCACTCAATGTATTTATCCAGGTTGCGCTGAAAAGGGCGGTCAAGGAGAGCACCCGATGAAAAGAAAAATCCGCGCAGGAGAGCGCGTTTCGGTCGGTTTCGTGTGGCTGTCGGCCGCGTTCACGATAGCGACGCTCTTCTTGATTCTTGGATACATTCTGTGGAACGGTTTTTTTTATAGCAACAACGTCGAGTATTCCGTTACGTCGGACGCCACGCGAGAGCTTGACGGGACGCTCGTTATCGTTAATCCCAGAAACCCCATACGCGAGCTGCCGTTCGACGCGCTTCGCGGATTGTATAGCGACGAATTCTCGAGCTGGAAAAAGCCCGCGGGCTTTGACGCCGACTCGTATCCCTACGTAGACGACGCCACGTCGGCCCGACTCGCTGGCTTGCTGGGCCTTGAAGCGCAGGGAGAGCTCGTCGAGTTTCCCGGCGACGCGGCCGCCGCGGCGGAGTCCGTCGCGGGCAATGACGGCGGGATCGCGATCGTCGACGCGAAGGCGTTCGGCGCGCTTGATCCCGCCCTTACCGAACGAGTGCGCGTAGTCCCGACGCGATCCGTCGCGCTCGGCGTAAACCCGTCGGTCGTCGAGATTCGCGACAATCGGCGCATCGGCACCGTACACGAAACCGCGATCGGCGATCTGTACGCGGGAAAGATATCGAACTGGAAGGAACTCGACGGAAGCGATCTCCCCGTGACGGTGCTCGTGCCCCCGCCCGGCAGCGCGCTTCGATCGCTTGCCGATCGCGCGGGATTTGACCACGACCGCGCTAACGGCCACGCGAACCAATCGGGCTCGCTTAAGTTCATCGAGCCTGCGACGATGGACGAGTACTATCTCTCCCTCGCCGGAACGAGCGGGGCGGTAGGGCTCGTCGAGGCTTCGCGCGCGAACGGTATAGACATCGCGCCCGTCAAGCTTTCGCGCCGCGAAACCGGGCGTAACCTGACGCTTTCATTCCTGCTCGAGGCCCCAAAGGACTCGGGGAAAATCGGCGGGATCTCGACGATCATTCTTAACACCTTCGCGATGATCCTTCTCACGCTGATCTTCTCGATTCCGCCGGGACTGTTCGCCGCGATCTATCTCGTCGAGTACGCGCGGGAAGGCCGACTGGTTCGGTTGATACGGCTCGGCACCGAAACCCTCGCGGGAATCCCGTCGATCATCTTCGGGCTGTTCGGGATGCTCGTGTTCGTGCAGGGGCTTGGTTGGGGAATATCCCTTCTTTCCGGATCGCTGACCGTCACGCTGATGATCCTCCCGACGATCGTCCGCACCGCGGAGGAAGCGCTTAAGGCCGTGCCCGGCAGCTTGCAGGAAGGAAGCCTCGCGCTCGGGGCGACGAAGGTGCAGACGGTGTTTCGCGTCGTCCTCCCGGCCGCCTTTCCCGCGATCGCCTCCGGCGTGATCCTCGCGATAGGCCGCGCGCTCGGCGAGACCGCCGCGTTGATCTACACGATGGGTTCCAACTATAACCTGACCGGCGGCCTATTTGACTCGACGCGAACGCTCGCGGTACACGTCTACCTGATTATCGCCGAGGGTATATCGTCCGATCGGGCGTTCGCCTCGGGAGCGGTGCTCGTCTTCTTCATCCTCGCGATAAACGGGACCGCGCGGTTCGTCATCAACCGGATGGGTCGGATGGCACGGGGATAAAAATCGCAAACGGGCGATGTCCCGATCGCGCGTTACTGCCGCGAGTGGCCGAAATGCCAAGCCTTGAGTATATTTAAACTTTGGGGGTGGCATCGTGGGCCTTTCGCGGCTTTTTTTGCTCTTCATCGCGTACTCGTTCGTCGGTTGGGCGTGCGAGGTCGTGTACTGTTCCTTTCTTGTGCGTAAATTCGTGAATCGCGGTTTTCTCCACGGGCCCATCTGCCCGGTATACGGCTTTGGCGGCCTAATTATCGTATTCGCCTTGGGGCCGTTCGCGGATAGCGTCCCGCTTCTTTTCGTCACGTCGCTGCTCGCGACCTCGATACTCGAATACGCGACCGGCTGGGCCCTCGAGACGATCTTCGCCACGAAGTGGTGGGACTACTCGGGAGAGCGGTTCAACGTTCACGGCCGCGTATGCCTTAAGAACTCGCTAATATTCGGCGCCCTTGGCGTATTGCTCGTCCGCTTCATGCATCCGGCCCTCGTGTTTCTCCTGAGCTTCATCCCGGCGGAGTCCGAGCGGATAATCGCGGTCGGGATCGCGTGCGTTCTCGCGGTCGATCTCGCAGTGACGCTTCGCGCCCTCGTCAACTTTACCGCGCGCCTCGCGTCCCTCAAGGTGTTCCTCGAGAACGCCAAGGAATCCTTCGACGTCAAGGAATGGTTTAACGAGCTTGACCTGAAGGGCAGCCTCGAGCGCCTCCGCGCGCGCGTTACCCCGGGCGCGACCAGCCTTAACGCGCGGTTGCTCGCGACGCTCGAGTCGCTCTTGGAGAGCCCCCGCGAGATGACCCGCATCCTTTCCGCCTTCCCAGGGCTTAAGAGCCGCGACGCCATCGGGCAGGGCGATCTGGCTGATTTTCTCCATCAAATATTCCCCTCGCGCCGCCCGGCTAAGAAAGCCGAGGTCGCCGATTCCGCCGTCGCGAGCGCCGCGGCCGTCGGTCGCGCGCGCGTTAAGCCCTTTGAGGCTTTTTGGATCTTCATGATCGCGAGTTACGTTGGGGTGATCCTCGAGACGGTCTGGTGCGTGGTCACGACCGGGCACTTGGAGAGTAGAACCGCGCTCCTCTATGGCATGATGAACCCGATCTACGGCGCCGGAGCGCTGATGATGACGGCCGCGTTCTCCCGTTATGAGCTCAGCGAAAAAAAGCGCGACATATTAATTTTCCTTGGGAGCATGCTTATCGGCGGCGCCTTCGAGTACCTATGCAGCCTGGGTCAGGAGCTCGCGTTCGGCTCGGTTTCCTGGGAGTACAGCAAAACACAGTTTAACCTGCACGGGCGCACGAACCTCACGTTCGCCATGATATGGGGCGTTCTCGGCCTTTCCTGGATCCGGTACGCGTATCCGACGCTGTTGCGCCTCGTCCGGAAGATTCCCGTAAAACTCGCCCGCGCGCTCGCGCTCGCGTTTTTCGTCGTTCTCGCGGCGAATGTGGCGTTGTCCGCGCTTGCCGTTCGGCGGTGGTCAGATCGCTCGGCGGGCAAGCCGTCGTCGAACCGCGTCGAGGCGTTCCTTGACGACCGGTATCCCGACGAATTCATGGGCGTGACGTACCCGAACATGACCTTCGTCGACGGGCGCGCGCGGGTTGAATCCGCGGCGCCTTGAGGATCAGCCGATCTTCTCGATGTCGAACGGGGTTTCCTGATACACGAAGTAGTTGAGCCAGTTCACGAATAGGAGATTCGCGTGCGCGCGCCAGGTTACCCTCGGCGGGCGCGCGGGGTCGTCGTCCGGGTAATAATTCCTCGGCACGTCGATCTTAAGTCCCTTCGCGACGTCTCTCCGGTATTCCTTCGCGAGCGTGTCGGCGTCGTACTCGGAGTGCCCGGAGACGTAGATGGACCGTCCGTCGCGGCTCGCGATCAGGTACACCCCGGCCTCGTCCGACTCCGCGAGAATCTCGAGCTCGGGAATACGCTCGATGTCTTCTTTGTAAATCGTCGTATGCCGCGAGTGCGGCGCGTTAAAGGATTCGTCGAACCCGCGGACGAGCTTGTGCAGGGGATTGAGCACCCGATGCTCGAATATCCCGAAGGCCTTGTCGTCGAGGCGGTGCTTGTCGATCCCGTACTGATGGAATAGCGCGGCCTGCGACGCCCAGCAGATGTGCAGGGTGCTGTAGGCGTGCGTCTTGCTCCAGTCCATTATCCGCGTCATCTCTTCCCAATAGTCCACTTCCGCGAAGGGCATATTCTCCACGGGCGCGCCGGTAATGATGAGTCCGTCGAACTTCAGGTCCTTGACGCTGTCGAACGTCCGGTAAAACGCGTCGAGGTACTCGCGGCTCGTGTTCGCCGACTCGTGGCTCGCCATCGACAGGAGGGTGATCTCTATCTGGAGCGGGGTGTTTCCGAGCAGCCTGAGGAGCTGGGTTTCGGTGACTTCCTTCGTCGGCATGAGGTTCAGGATCGCGATCTTGAGCGGACGGATGTCCTGCATCATCGCGCGCCGGTCATCCATGATAAAGATGTTCTCTTCGGTGAGGATTTTGGCGGCAGGCAGGGTTGACGGTAGTTTTACGGGCATCTTGAACCTCCTTTTAAGGCGATGTAGTGGCATTGTAGTCGTTTTTCCCGTTGTTTGTCGATTGGCGCCCATGTCCCGCGATAGCTTAAAATTGAGGGAGAGAGGTATTCCCATGGGCAAACACTGGTATGCGATACTTTCCGTCGCGATCTCCGCGGCGTTGTTAAGCGGATGCCTTCCCGGACTCGATCCGTCATGGAAGGCCGAAAGCGGTGCCGCGACGCTGACGATTCGCATCGGCTCGCTGGTCACGTCCGATAGTCTCGCGAACGCGGCCGTGGACCTAACGTCCGCGCGCGCGGTGATTCAAGGCGGCGGTTACCTGTACGTGCGAACGCTCGGGGGGCCGGCGGACGACTCAGGCCCGTTCTATGGGCCCTATACCGTCGGCGCCGACGCGACCTGCCGAATCACGGATATACCCGCCGGTATTTATACCGGCATGGGCATTCTCTATTCCGGCGTTTCTCTCGAAGAGCGGTCATTTTATTACAACGATATGCCGCTGACGTTCGTCGAGTTGATGAGGCTGCCCGACGCGGAGTTCAACGCGTTGTCTACGGGCACGGTGGTCGATAACGTATATCATCCCAGTCCTTTCGAGAATTTACTTGACGGGGACGCCTCGGGCGAGATGCTCAAGGACGTGAACCTCGCGGCGGGAAAGGAGAACTCGTTTCGCTTAAGGCTTAAGCCGATGACGGGAGGAGAGAAGGTCGTCTTTACCGGACAGACCGGGGCCGTTACCCATATGGTAACGCCTACTGCCGCTATACAGCGAAAATTCATCGCGCTTGAGGGGATCAGTGCCCCGCTCGGCTACTCGATCGTCTCGCTTAAGTGTTCGGCCGCGGTATCTCCGACCACCGGTGGCACGGTTGACCTTGGGCGCATCGCGCTCTACGACGAGACCGGCGCACTTATTTATGCCGACCCGTCGGCTTCCAGTTCCATTACCGGCGCCGGAACGCATGACGTTATCGCCCCATACGCGATCGTCCCGACCGATGGGTCCAAGACGCTCTACCTATACGTCGAGCATTCATCGGCGACGGGTGCGCCTTTTATCCTTACCTTTACCGCGACCTTAAGTCCCCTATCGGGCGACCAGCGGTTAATCGTTACTTATAGCGGCAGCATGGCGGACGCGGGGAAGCGGGTGTTCTACGGTATCTATCCCCCTTCCGCGATCGGCATTGACGGACTCGTCGGCGAGCCGGTCGCGATGGGCATGATCGTGCTTAACTCGTCGGGGTATGGATCCTGCGACGCGGTCGATGTGACCACCAGGGCGGTAATGCAGTTTGCGCCGTACTCGACGTATGTCGTAACCGCCTTCCTTGATAACGCCGGCACCTATGCGGGGTATGCGGACATGGCATCGATCGCTTCGATCGACGGCATTACGCCGCACTATAACGATTATACGATCGATGGCATGGGAGTCGAGGTGCCGATCGTCGAAGGCATCACCAACTTCGATATTACGAGCCACATTGCCTATCCGATGAAAACGCATGTGTTCTTCGTCTCGTCCGGCGGCGCGGGCGGCGGGCAGACTACCGATGACCCGTCGAATATCACGGCGGTGCTTAGCTCCGCGGTGAACCTGGTCGGCATCGAGCCGGGAGACATAGAGATTATCCTTACGATGAACGATAGCCTAGACGCGTCGGTTTCTCGATCGATTCCGTATCGGTTGAGGCTGCGTTCCCTTGGCGCGACTCCGTTTACCCTTTCTCTCGCCGGGGCCGCGACTACATCGTCTCCGTTCCTGATTCAAAGCGGCGGAGGAATGTCGCTGCGCAACATCACGGTGAGCGGAAGCTCGTACTCGGGAACGGTCAGTCCGTTCAACGTGGGAATGGACGCGTCCCTCGACCTTGAGGCTGGCGCGACGATTCGGTCGTTCACGCTCGGCACAGGCTCGTCGGGCGGCGCGATCTCGACTTACGGAGGGGAGATAAAGATGTCCTCCGCCGTGATCGAGTACTGCCAGGCGGACAATGGCGGAGCCGTATACATCGGGTACGGATCAACCTCGCCTTCCATGCTGACGATGCTCGACGGCGCGATCATCCGCAATTGCTCCGCGATGACGGGCGGCGGTGTGTATGTCAGCGGTATGGCTGGGCTGACGCTGATGCGTATAGTTACTCCTCCTTCCATAACCGCAAACAATGCGTCGACGGACGGCGGCGGGGTCTACGTTCAGTCGGGCGGTACCATCTATGACCCGCTTACGATCAACGCCAGCGTCGTGACGGGCAATACCCTGCTCGGCGCTGGAACGAACGACATCGCCAACTACGGCACCATCGACAGCGCCGTTCACCAGATGTACGTGTCCCAGGCGGGAACGGGCGACGGCCTTAGTCCGACGACGCCAGCCTCGTTCGCTACGGCCCTCGCCACGCCGAGCGTCACGAATATCGTGCTCGTCGACGACATAACGCTCGCTTCTCCCGTGGAGATCACCCGCGCGTTGACTCTTTCCGGCGCGAGTCAGCTCGGTAACGCGCTTCTGTTAGCGTCAACCTTCGCGACCCCGTTCTTGACGGTCACGTCGAGCGCTTCGTTGTCCGTCTATAATGTGAAACTGGGGCCCGCCACGGTGGGCGGCGGTTCCGCGCCCTCTATCGTGCGCGTGGAGTATGGCAGTACCCTCAACTTGGGCGATGGCGCGTCCATACGGAATAACTCGTACGCTGGTAACGGCGCGGGCGTGAATCTGGTTGGGGGATACCTGACGCTGAACGAGGGAAGCTCCATCGTCGCGTGCGGTAGTTCCCTTTATTCGGGCGGCGGTGTATACGCCGGGACATATTTCGACGGGACGAACACGTTTGGCTCGAGCGTCATGTTCAACGGCGGCGCGGTGGAAAACTGCTCCGCGGCAAAAGGGGCGGGCTTCTACGTCGTGGCCCCCTCGAGCATGTACCTCGGCGCGGGCGCGATATCCCATAACGTCGCGACGTCCCAGGGCGGCGGTATATACGTCGAGCTATCGGCGACGCTTAACCTGTTTGGTTCCCTGTTCTCGATCACGGGTAACGACGCGGGCACGGCCGGCGGCGGGGTGTACGCGCAGGATGGCGCGATCGTGTCCGAGGGCACGACCGGTATCTCGCTGACGAATATCACCGGTAACACGGTCGCCAGCGTCGTGGAAGCCGCCGGAATCACGACCGGTAACTGATTTCCATAGGCGTCGTCAAGCCTGGCGGCGCCTATTCTTTTAGCTTGCCCCCCTTCTTTTTTTCCGGTAAAATGCCATTCCTATGGAATTCACCCAGGAAAAGATTGAAGCCCTCGTCGTTAACGAGGTCGCGATTTTGAAAAAGATCGCGGACGAACTCAAGATTCAGCCGGCGCAGGTATCCGCCGTCGTGTCGCTCGTGGCCGAGGGATGCACCATCCCCTTTATATCGCGGTACCGCAAGGAGCGGCATGGCTCGCTCGACGAGGTACAGGTCCGCGACTGCGACCACCTTTTCAAGAGCTATCAGAATCTCGAGACCCGCCGAATCGAGATCGTCAAGGGAATCTTCGCCCAGGGCAAGCTCTCCGAGTCCCTGTACGAGATCGCCATGAAGTCCGCGACGCTCGCCGAGCTCGAGGACCTGTGGGCCCCCTTCAAGAAGAAAAAGAAAACGCGCGGAATGCTCGCGATCGAGCGCGGCCTCGAGCCGCTCGCCGACCTTATGGAAAAGGGCTCAAAGGCCCAGGTCGACGCGGGCGCGCAACAGTACGTCAAGGCCGATCCCGAGAACGCGGAACTCTCCGTCGGCTCGGCGGAAGAGGCCATTCAGGGCGCGATGGACATCATCGCGGAACGCGTGGCCCAGGAGCCCGAGAACCGCGCGGACGTTCGCGACTACTACATGAAATCCGGCGAGATCGTCGTGAAGGGCGTCGGCGACGCCGCCGCCGAGAAGACCAGCGTGTACCAGATGTACTGGGATTACCGCGAGCCGCTTAATCAGATTAAGCCGCACCGCGTGCTCGCGATCAACCGAGGCGAGCGGGACAAGGCCCTCGACGTGACGATCGACGTCGATGTCGACGGCGCCATCGAGCGCGTCGCGCGCAAGATCTCGATCAATAACGACTATTGCAAGGACGCCGTGTCCGACGGCGTGGTCCGACTCCTTTCCCCCGCGGTCGTGCGCGAGATCCGCTCCGACCTTTCCGACGGCGCGGACGAGCACGGCATCGGCGTGTTCAGCGAGAACCTCAAGAACCTCCTGATGCAGCAGCCGATCAAGGGCACGCGCGTGCTCGGCGTGGACCCGGGTATCCGCACGGGAACGAAGTGCGCGGCGCTCGACTCGACCGGCAAGTACCTTGGCTGCTTCGTGATCTATCAGCATAAGCCCGCCGAGGCCGAGGCCGCGATCCTGAAGGCCATCAAGGACTACGACGTGCAGCTCGTCGCGATCGGCAACGGCACCGGCACGCGCGACGTGCAGGAAGTCGTCGCCAAGGTGATAGCCGAGCATTGCCCGACCGTGCTCTACACGGTCGTCGACGAGGACGGCGCGTCGGTGTACTCCGCGAGCGATATCGCGCGCGAGGAATTCCCCGAGCTCGACCTGACGATACGCGGCGCGATCTCGATCGGCCGCCGCCTGCAGGACCCGCTCGCCGAGCTCGTCAAGATCGACCCGAAGTCGATCGGCGTCGGCCTTTATCAGCACGACGTCAACCAGAAAAAGCTTTCGGAAACGCTCGACGAGGTCGTCGGCTCCGTCGTAAACAACGTCGGCGTAAACCTTAACACGGCGAGCTTTAGCCTCCTTAAGTACGTGTCCGGGATCAACGGCTCGCTCGCGAAGAAGATCGTCGCCTACCGCGACTCGACGGGAAAGATCACGAGCCGCGAGGACCTGATGAAGGTACCGGGCATGGGCCCGAAGAGCTTCGAGCAGTGCGCGGGCTTTATCAAGATCGCCGAGAGCGCTGACCCGCTCGACAACAGCTGGGTCCATCCCGAGAACTACCAGGCCGCGCGCGTCGTGTACGAGCTCGTGCAGAAAAAGGACGAGGTGACCCACGAGGTCCGCGCGACGCTCAAGGCGACGTACGGCATCGGCGATCAGACCGTCAGCGATATCATCGAGGAACTCAAGAAGCCGAACCGCGACCCGCGCGACGGATACCCGAAGCCGATCATGCAGAAAGGAGTCCTCTCGTTCGAGGATCTCAAGGAAGGCATGATGGTCACCGGCAAGATAAAGAACGTCGTCGACTTCGGCGCGTTCGTCGACATCGGCATCAAGGAAACGGCGCTGCTCCATCTCTCGGAGATGAGCGACCGCTTCGTGAAGGACCCGATGGAGGTCGTGAAGGTCGGCGACGTGAAGGAATGCAGGATCATCGGGCTCGATCGCGATCGAAAGCGCATCAGCCTTTCCTGCAAGACCGCGAGCGGTTCCGCGGGCTCGGGCGCTCGCGAAGGCGCCCGGCCGGACGGAGCCCGACGAGTCGTCGTCGCGAAGAAGGGCGACGGACCCGCGCGCTCAAGTGCCGCCGCCGCCCCGTACGAGGGCAGGCCCGCTCGCGATTCGCGCGGCGGACGCCCCGACGGTCGCTCGGGTGGCTACGATGGCGGTAAGTCCGCGCGCGATGACGATGGCATGACGTACAATCCCTTCGCCGCGCTTTTGAAGGATAAAAAGAAATAGTGGCAAAGCGCGGAGGCGGGCGGGACCCGCGCGGGGAAAAGCCCCGCGCGCGCGACGCCGAGAAAATCGACTTTCCCTTCGGCCCGGCCGAACTCTTACGGCGCGGGCTCGCCGAGCTTGGCCTTCCGGTGGAAGGCATGGTTTCCTCGCTGGAGAAATACGTTCGCGAGCTTGAGCTTTTCAACTCCGTGTTCGACTTGGTCGGCGCGGAGTGCGGTACGGACGCGGGTCGCTCGGACCTCGTCGTCAGGCATATTCTCGACAGCCTTGCCCCCTGGCGCCAGATAGACGCCCTCGCGCGGGCCGTCGTCGCCCGCGGGGATGCTGCAGGCGATGCCGCGGTTGGCGACGCTACGGCTCGCGATGCCGCCAGCGGCGTCAAGATCGCGGACGCGGGGTCGGGCGCGGGCTTTCCCGGCATACCGCTCGCGATCGCCTTTCCGAATATCAAATTTACGCTCGTCGAGCGAATGAGTAAGCGCTGCGCCTTTTTGGAAAACGTCGTCGCGATCTGCGGCCTCCGCAACGTGACCGTGCTTAATCGCGAGGTGGAGGACGCGCCCGAGGGAGCGTTCGAAATAGTCGCGTTCCGCGCGTTTCGCCCTCTCGACGAGGCGATGACGAAAACTCTTTTACGCATGGTAAAGCGCGACGCGGGAACGCTCGCCGCGTGGAAGGCCCGACGCGAGAAGATCGAGCTTGAGATGTCGGGGATATCGGGATTGGTGGGTGAATGGGAATGCGTCCCGCTCAACGTGCCGTTCCTTGGGCACGAAGAGCGAAACCTCGTGCTTATATCTTCAGGGAAACTCCCGTGTCGATCGAGTTAAGGATCTTGTTGAGTCGGTCCTTGTCGTAAAGGTCTATCGGCCTTCCTTCCGTGTATCTCCGCGATTCCTCGCTGAACACCCCGGCTGAAATGCAAATTCCCTTTCCGGCCTTTAGGTCCTTGATGCGCCCGTGAAAGTCGCGCAGCAGAAGCTCGCCGACGGAACCTTGCGACCTGAAAAACCTAAACACGACGATATCCGACCATTTTGGCGTGTCTATCTCCGAGACGATGTCCGAATAGTCGGCGAACACGGCGATGTCGGTAATCTTTACCTTCGCGTTCGGGAAGAACTGCACTACGATCTTGCGGCACATCGTGACGAACTCGCTCTGCACGGACATAAGGTACGTCTGCAGGTTCTTATTCTGGTTGAGTTCCTGGTAGCGCAGGATGAGCGACGGCACGTCCTTGTAGCCCGGCGTCGTCTTCTGGATTTCCTTGAGGCACGTGAGAGCCTTGGAGAGATCCTGCGTCTTAATGAGCGTGACGGCGAGTTTGTACCGAAGGTCGTTCGCGATATCCTGGGGGATGTTCTCGTGCTTGAGCCCGATCTCGAAGTCCTGAACCGCCTTGTCGTGCTGGTTCGTCTGCACGTGGACTATACCCGAGTAGAGCGCTGCCTGGGGCCCGAGCACCGGGTCGGGGCGGAGATGCGTGAAGATCTTGAGCGCTCGCTCGGTGGCTCCGGACTCGAACAGGCATTCGGCCATCGCGAAGAGGGCTTCCTTGTCGTCGGGCTGGATGTCGAGCGATTTCTTGAGGTACGCGAGCGCGTCTCGGTAGCGATGCGCCTTGTGAAGGCTGAAACCCATGTATTTCTGGGCAAGGATGTTTTCCGGGTCGACGAGAATCGCCTGTTTGAGGAACGGCACGGCCTTTTCGTACTCGCGCTGCTGAAAACAGATGTAACCGAGGTTATAATTAACGTCGAAGTTATCGGGGTTGATCTTGCGCGCTATGAGAAAGCCCTTGAGCGCTTCCTGTAGGCGGTTCGTCTTTACGGCGGTGATGCCGAAGCGGAGCGCGCACTCGAATTCGTTCAGTTTGGGGTTAGAGGGCGCGAGGTCGACGAGAACCTCGTACGCGGTGTACGCCTTTTCCCATTCCTGGTCCTGGAAGTGTATCCCGCCTATCGCCTGCAGTCCGTCGGGGTCGCGGGGATTCTGCGCCAATCTGCGGGTCGCGTCGCGTATGACGGTCCCCCTGTCTTTCCTTCGTTCCTTTTTCGGGCCTTTGGCGTCCCTTTTTCTGCCGAGAACGGAGAGGAGCAAGATCGCGAGTGCCGCGACGATGATGACAATGATAAGCATGATACTTGATGTCATATATTGAACATTATGAAGGGAGAAAGAACCGCTGTCAACAATTCGCGTTGACAAGACCAATGCAGGCATACTAAAGTAATAATGCGATTACTTAAAGAGAGGTTAGCGTCATGGGTGCCGCTTCTATAGGAATCAAGCTCGCGGACAGCAAGTTTTTCCCCGTGCTCGACGAGGGCAGTCCGGACAGCAAGATCCTTGACCTCACGACGGTCAGGGATAACCAGACCAGCGTGCAGATCAATCTTTTCCGCGACGGCGGCGAGGAGACGGTCGAGAACGCCGAATACGTCGGGACCCTCATTATCGAGGATATCGCCGAGAAGAAGGCCGGGGATCCGACCATTGAACTCAAGCTTTCGCTGGACGAATTGAACGAGCTGCACGCGGAGGCCGTGGATATGGACTCCGGCTCGCGTCAGGTACTCACCGTTTCGCTCGAGACGCTCGATCAATCAGCCTTATTTAACCTTCCCGACTTCGATATCTCCGCGCACGAAACGGACGTCGAGCTTGGACATGACCCGGATCATGAAAATCTCGTAATGCAGGGGCCTATACCGGGAAACGCCCCCGAAGGACTGTTTGAAATGAATAACGAAGAGGAAAAAAAGGGCGGCGTATTCATGCCGGCATGGCTGTGCATTCTCATTCTCGCGGTCGGCGTACTCGCGCTCGTGCTCGCGCTTCTCGTTTCCGCGCGGGTGATGCTGCTTAACCGCTCCATGCAGGAAGCGGCGGCCAATGCCCCCGCGCAGGTATCCGTTCCCGCCGTGGAACCCGCTCCCGCCCCCGAACCAGCCCCCGAGGCGACGACTCCCCCTCCCGTGGAGACTACCGAGCCCGCTCCCGCGGCTACCGTGACCGAGGAACCCGTCGTTCCCGCCGCTCCCGAGCCCGCTCCCGAGGCCGAGGCTACGCACTACAAGATCAAATGGGGCGATACCCTTTGGGATATCTCGGAATCCTACTACAAGACTCCTTGGCGCTATCCCGAGATCTCGAAGTTCAACAAGATCAAGAACCCGAACCTGATCATTTCCGGAACGTATATCGACATTCCCCCGAAATAAGGTGCGCGACTCCACAATCAATGAATTCCGGGCCAAACGGCCCGGAATTTTTTTGCCCGCGTTCATCGTCTTTTTGGCCGTGCTGTTTTCCGCGTGCTCGGGCGCCTGGGGCCAATCCAAGGGCGAGATCATGCGGTCTCTCGAGACCCGCGATTACGCGATCTTCGACAAGATCGATCCGGCGAAATACGGGGAGGCGACCCGCCTTGGGGACGGCGCCCCGTACTTTATCGGCCTGCATTTACGGCTCGCCGGGCGCGAGGATCAAGCCCGCGCTATGCTCGAGGTCGGCCGCTCGTCGTCGCCCGAGCCATACTCCGGCCTGTGCCTGCGCGAGTTGTCCGCTTTTGGGCCCGCCTCAGCCCGACTTTCCGCGGTCGAGCTCCTGCTCGCGGCCTCGCCTGAATCCGCGGAGCTTATTGAAACCCGCGATCGCCTCCGAATACTCGCGGGAATCCCCGGCGAGGTTACCGGCGGGGTCGAGCCCTGGCTGCTCGATCGACCGATCGACGCGGAGCTTGCCCTTGCCGTCGCGGCCTTGCCGCCCGATTCCCTTTCCCCCGATTTTACCGCCGTTCACGCCATTCGCGTTACCGTTTCCCTGAAGGACTATACCGGCGCTTGGGAGACCGCGAAGGATTTGCTATCGGCCGAACGGATCAATCCCCTTCTGTGGCGTCGGGGTGTCCTTTCCGACATAGGGAAGGCTGCCTTGTATGGATCTAAAGCCCCCGAGGCCGACGCGCTGTTTTTGTCGCGCCTTACCGCGCCAAAGAAGGCCGACCCCGCGCTTTCGTTCCTGCCGGCGTTTTACGCCTCGCGGCTCTACGCGAAGGCCGACCGGCCCGCGAAGGCCCGCGCGGGATTCATTAAGGCGATAGCGGCCGCGAAGGCCGGGCGGGACCGCGACAGCGCATGTTGGTACCTTCTTGACCTTGATCTAAACGACGATAAAAAAGCCCCTGATTTCGCGGCCTTCCTCG